>JASHSV010000306.1 GCA_030038535.1 Candidatus Acidiferrales bacterium | reverse complement strand
AAGAGGAGCGCTCGACCGAGGTGGTAGTAGTAGGAGGAGGACCCCGGCGCGAAACTGAGCGCCTTGCGGGCGGCCTCCTCCGCACCAGGCCCATCTGGAGGTTGCAGGTAGCCCAGTGCCCAGGAAAGGCTGTCCCATGCGTAGGAATTTGCCGGGTCCGAGCGGGTGGCCTGCCGGAGTTCATCGGCGGCGCGCGCGTACTGAAACTGGACCATATACACCCGTCCTTGTGCGATGTGCGCCTCGGCCAGGCTCGGGTCGATAGCAAGGGCACGTTGCGCATACTGCTCGGCCAGGTCCAAGTGGGACTTACTTGCCTCCACGTCGCGGTAGTAGAGGCCTTCGAGATTTGCCAGTTCCGCGAGGGCAGGGGCATATCTAGGATCAAGCTGCAAGGCCCGCTCGAATTGCTTGCGACCGGCTTCCATCTTTTCCGGCACGTCCGAAAAATCTCTCCACGAGGCGAGGCCTCGCAAGTAGGCATCATAGGCCTCGACATTTTGGGTGTACCGCCGCCCGACGGCCTGCTGCTCCTGGGGAGTCAGTTTGAGATTCAGCGCGTCGGCGATCTTGAGGGCGGTTTCTTCCTGGACGGAGAAAACGTCCTTCAGGTCGCGGTCGAAATCCTCGGCCCACAGATTGAAGCCGGTGGAGGTGTCCAGGAGCTGCGCGGAAATGCGCACGCGGTTTTCGGCTTTGCGCACGCTGCCTTCCAGGATGTAACGGACGCCGAGTTCTTTGCCAATCTGCTTCACGTCTTCCTGCGTGCCTTTAAAGCGCGCCACAGCCATGCGTGATGCGACGTCGAGATTCTGAATCTTGGAAAGTTTGGTGATGATCTCCTCGGTCGTTCCGTCGCTGAAATATTCGTTGTTCGGGTCGCCGCTCAGGTTCTGGAACGGCAGGACGGCGACGGAAGGCTTGGCAGCGGGAACGCTGACCACAGGCTGTGTTGCGCGTCCCGCCCGGCCGCGCCAGACAAAGTAGCCGCCCACGGCGAGGACGAGGACAATCGTCCCGACGACGAGAGCGCGGAGGGGTAGCGGCTTGGCGGCGGGCGTTGCTGCCGGAGGAGCGGAGACCGTCTGCGCTGCCGAGGATGATCCGCGCAGGCGCTTCAGATCCGCTAGCAGTTCGGCTGAGGATCCGTAGCGCTTCGCGGCGTCCTTCTCCAGCAGCCGGCTGATGATGCGCTCGAGTTCGCGCGGCAACTGCGGATTCAAGGTGAGCGCGGAAGCAGGCGGGCGATTCAGGATGGCGTCGAAAACCGCGGCGGATGTGATTCCGGCGAAGGGTTGCGAGCCCGTGGCCATTTCATAAAGAACCACGCCGAACGAAAACAGGTCGGTCCGCGGGTCGAGCGGCTTGCCCAGCGCCTGCTCCGGCGACATGTAGGCGACGGTGCCCACGGCAGTTCCGGGCTTGGTGAGATCGCCGGAGGTGGAAGCGTCCGCGGAGAGCGTCAAAGGCGAGTCGGGCGCGCCGGTCTGTTTGGCCAGGCCAAAATCGAGAATCTTGGCGCGGCCACGCGTGGTGACGAAGATGTTGGCGGGCTTGATGTCGCGATGGATGATGCCCTTGGCATGGGCCGCTTCGAGCGCGTCGGCGACTTCAGCACCGATTTCGACGATTCGTTCCAACGGCATGGGGCGTCCGCCGATCAGATGCTTGAGCGTCTGGCCTTCGAGAAACTGCATGGCGATGAAGCGGCGGCCGGCGTCCTGGCCGATGTCATAGATCGTGCAGATGTTGGGATGGTCGAGGGCGGAAGCGGCGCGAGCTTCGCGCTCGAAGCGTTCGAGCGCTTGCGGGTCGTGGGCCAGTTCGTCGGGAAGAAATTTGAGAGCGACCTGGCGGCCCAGGCGAGCGTCTTCAGCGCGGTACACTACGCCCATGCCGCCGCCCCCGAGCTTTTCAAGGATGCGATAGTGGGAGATGGTTTGGCCGATGAGTGTTTGCGAGTCGGGCACTACGCGGCATGTTATCCCCCACCTGCAGGCGCGTCAACGAACGCGGCGCGCAGATGGCAAAGCTGTTTGGAAGTGTCTCCATCCTTAGCTCGTTGGGAGTGTCCCCTTTCTGCTGCCGCCTGATTCGTTTCGATGCTGGGGCACTGTCGGGTTCCGGCCAGTGCGCAGGCAGGAATCCGAAAGAGCGGCGGCCACCGCGCGACGGCCATACCCGCGTCTCCACGGCTGTTCTGCCGGTGGTCCCATTCCGGCTTAACCAATGGAATGGAGATACACAGCGGCGGAGGATCCGATGAATGTCCGTTTGGTCGAGGTGGAGGGATCGGCCCGAAAATGATATAAGCGGTCCATGAGTGTTTCTTCCAGTCTCGCGTGCGCGCAAATCTATAGCTGCCCGCACACGATGTTTCGCATGCTGAGCTATACGGCGAGCTACTTCTAACCGGGCAGGCGTCCGCAGTTCTTTTTCTCTTTTCCCCTCGTAAGCCGGATTCCCAATTCGTCTGAGGAGGATTCTATGAGTGTTTCAGCGAGCGGACCGGTGACCTCCTTTATCAAACATCATTACCGGCATTTTAATTCTGCGGTGCTGGTGGATGCCGCGGAGGCGTACAACCGGCATCTCGACGCCGGCGGAAAGATGTTCATCACGCTGGCAGGCGCAATGAGCACGGCGGAGCTCGGCCTGTCGCTGGCCGAAATGATCCGGAGAGACAAGGTCCACGGCATCTGCTGCACGAGAGCGAACCTGGAAGAGGATCTCTACAATTTAGTCGCCCACGATCACTACGAGAGGGTTCCGCACTATCGTCAACTGACCCCGCGGCAGGAGGTGGATCTTCTCGACCGGCATCTAAACCGGGTGACCGACACCTGCATCCCGGAGGAGGAGGCTATGCGGCGGATCGAACGCATCGTCATGGAAGACTGGCGTGCCGCCGACCGCAGCGGCCAGCGATTCTTTCCGCACGAATTTCTGTACAAAATCCTGCAGGAACACAAGCTCAAGCAGTTTTACCAAATCGACCCGAAGGATAGCTGGATGGTCGCCGCTGCCGAAAAGCAATTGCCGCTCTTCGTCCCGGGATGGGAGGATTCTACGCTCGGGAACATGTTCGCCGCGCAAGTAATCAGTGGCGCGGTGAAGAACGCCACCACGATCCGCGGCGGCGTGGAGTACATGATGGAACTGGCACGCTGGTACACAGAGCTGACTGCCAAAAGCTCGCTGGGTTTTTTCCAGGTGGGTGGGGGCATTGCCGGGGATTTTCCGATTTGCGTGGTACCGATGCTGCATCAGGACCTGAAGCGGCAGAATGTTCCGCTTTGGGGATACTTCTGCCAGATCAGCGACTCGACGACGAGCTATGGCTCCTACTCCGGCGCCGTGCCGAACGAGAAGATCACGTGGGGAAAACTGAGCGTGGATACGCCACGGTACATCGTTGAGTCCGACGCGACGATCGTGGCGCCCTTGATTTTCGCTTATGTGCTCGGCTGGTAGTTCCCGGGCTTACGACTGGAAAAGCAGGCGCGTGCTGGTTACGGGAGGCGCGGGCTTTCTCGGCAGCGCCCTTGTGTGGGCGCTCAACGAGCATGAATGCGAAAACATTGTTGTCGCCGACTTCGCCCCCACGGGCCTGAAAGAGCGGAACCTTAGACCCCTGCGATTTCGCGAATATGTCTCACCCGAGATTCTGCTGGGGAGAGCCGTGTCGGGGCATCTGGGCTCTTTTGATTGTGTATTTCACTTGGGAGCCTGCTCGTCGACGGCGGAAACGGATACGGACTACCTTCGCCGGAATAATTACGAGTACACGAAGGCATTGGCAGGAGCGGCCATCGATGCCGGGACCCGCTTCGTTTACGCATCGTCTGCAGCCACTTACGGTGACGGCAGCGCAGGAATGGAAGACTCCGACTGCGAAAGACTCCAACAACTAAAACCGCTGAATCCGTACGGAGAATCAAAACACGCATTTGACGTTTACGCGTGGAAAGCCGGCTGGCTGGACCGGATCACCGGCTTGAAATACTTCAACATCTTCGGACCAAATGAGGCCCACAAGGGCGAGATGCGGAGCATGGTTCACAAAAGCTATGAGCAGGCCGCGCGAACGGGAAGCGTGCGGCTGTTTAAGAGTTACCGCGAAGGGATTCAGAACGGCGAGCAGCAGCGAGATTTCCTCTACGTGAAAGACGCACTGAGAATGACTCTTCATCTCGCGGAAACCGGATCGACGGGACTTTTCAACGTCGGTTCTGGGGAAGCGCACACATGGAATCAGCTCGCGCAAGCCGTGTTCAGTTCTCTTCGGATGCCCGTCAGGATTGAATATATTGAAATGCCGCCGGAGATTCGCTCTACGTACCAGTATTTCACGAAAGCAAATATCGAGAGTCTCCGCAGACGCGGATACGCCGATCCCATCACGCCCCTGGAGGATGCGGTGTACGACTATGTTCAGAACTATCTGGTTCCAGATCGAACTCTTGGCCAGGTATCGCCCGACGAGCGAGCCATGCAATAAGTCGGTGCGCACGGACCGTTGGCGTTCCGCTGCCCAGCCAAATCAAGACAGCCGGTGATGTTGAAGGAGCGCCGCGCGACGGTGAGAAACCCGCCCTATTGGCTTGTGGCCCCACTGTCGTTGCTGACGATGAGGCTGGAGACGTTGACGGGCTCGAAGTTTGCGAGGGTGAGACTCTCGAGGCACATCAGATCGTTGTCGTTCCAGCGAGCGTCGGGCGTGCCGACCAGGCCGCCGCTGTCTCCATTGTCGGCCAGGATGATTCCGTAATTCCGGAGCGCGGTGATGATGATGGCCGCCTGCGGACTGGTAGTGGCGCAGGAGGGAGTGGGCACCGAAGCCTGCAGGCGGTAGATTTCGCCCGCGGGTCCGGAGAAGGTGCAGCTTGCAGGAGGAGCCGATTGCGAGATTTGCGATTCGGTGGGAATGGCAGCGCCTCCGGCAGCCGTGCAGCTCCCGACTCCCGCCGTCTCCGTGGCCGGCCAGACCCAGTAGTTCAACATGTGGTTCAGGGTGAACCGGATGGGATGCTGGATGGTGCCGTTGGGCGCGTCCGTAGTGCCGGTGCCGATCACCTCGTCGGCATTGACCAGCAGCGGCGCCACCGGAAGTCCCGCGGCATCCGATGTCCCCATCCCCTGCGGTGTGAGCGCATTGGAAGCCACGTTGGGCCACAGGGCGTTCGAGGAATCGGTCCACGGACCGCCCTCGTAGATTCCCTGCCACATCTCATAGAGAGTAGGATTGCTCCCGCCGCCCGCCTGGAGATAGACCAGCACATGCCTGTCTCCCGTCGAATTGCTGGTGCCTTCCACCGGGGCATACGCCGGAATCGGACCGGAGGTGAAATAGGACTGATAGACGGTGGTGGTTACGGATACGTCGGGCTGGTTCGAGGGAACCTGAATGGCCGGTATTCCGTTTGGAAAGTTGGCATACGTGTCCCCGAAGAATGGCTTGATGGTCTCCGACAGATAGCCGCTGTAAATGGCCGCCGCAGGGGACGTATCCACGGGCAAGCTGGTGGTGGCCGCGTCCACACGATGATGGAATATCGAAGTGGACGGAAAAATGCTTGCGAGGAACGCGTTATTGCCGTTGATGGCGAAGGTGATGTCCTGCGTCACCTGCGTGCCTGCCGAGTCCGTCACGATGAGTTCGGGCGTATAGGTGCCCTGACCGCCGACGAGCGAGCTGGTGATGTTCCCCGTGGATGCGTCGAGAGACATGCCTTCCGGCAGCGGCGGGAAGCTGGTGCTCGTGCTGACTGAAAATGTGTAGGGCGGATCGCCGCCAGTGGCCGCGAGTGTGCAGCCCGAATAAGCGGTCCCCTGTGTTCCGCCCGGGCACGACGTGGTCGTAATCGTCAGCGCGCCGCCGGACGCCGACACGGTGACCTGTGCGTTGGCTGTGACACTGCCGGCGGTATTCGTTGCCATTAGCGTGTAGGTAGTCGTGGCCGTTGGACTCACGTTTGTTGAGCCGCTGGCTGCAGTCGAAGTGAATGTTCCCGGCGTGATGGCAATGCTGGTGGCGCCGCTCGTAACCCAGCTCAGCGTGCTGCTGGAACCGGCTGTAATGCTTGTGGGGCTGGCTGTGAAGGAGCTAATGACCGGCTCGGCCGGCGCCGCAGTGACGGTGACGGTGACCTCGGACGTAGCTGATCCGGCACCATTGGTTGCCGTAAGCATATACGTGGTCGTCGCTGCCGGGCTTACATTCGTAGAGCCGCTGGAGGCCGTCGACGTGAACGTCCCGGGCGTGATGGCGATGGCAGTGGCTCCTGTGACCGACCAACTGAGCGTGCTGCTGGAGCCGGAGTTTATGCTCGCGGGCACCGCCGCAAAGGAAGCGATTTGCGGCATGGAACCTTTTGCTGAAGCGGGCAAGCTCGCCGATGCGCCGGAGGTGCAACTGGCCAGCACCGCACAGGAGAACAGAGCGAGGGCCAGCGCGGCAAACCGGTCCAGGCCCGGGGAGCCATGCACCCGGGAGCCGGGCTTGCTCCTGCGAAATGGAATCGGCAAGTCCATGGGCGATCCCTCGTCGTGCTTTACCACAGCAGTCTAGGAGCCGCCGGCTTGGTTTGCCTACTGGTCGCAGGTACAGAGTTAAACGACTGGCCGGAGGGCAGTACTAATCGGCCAGGGCCGTATCCGATTCCTTCTGCGGGTGAGGGCGAAAATCGAATCCCGAAGTTCCGTCGCGAAGCGCCGGGACAAAAACGAAATTCGGTCAAACCCGCATAAAACGCAGAATCAATTATTCAGGTTTGCTTTCAGCGTAATTTCGGCCTTGAGAAGCCGCGAGATGGGGCAGTTGGCCTTGGCGTCGGCGGCGACTTTCTGAAAGGCTTCGTTCGTGGCGCCGGGGACGCGTGCGTTCACCTCGAGATGAATCTTGGTGACTGTCCACGCCTTCTCCACCTGTTCGAGGGTGAGCGCGGCGGAGGTGGCCAGGCTCTCCGGAGTGAGGCCTGCGCCCGTAAGTTGCGCGGAAAGAGCCATGGTGAAGCAGCCGGCATGAGCCGCGGCGATCAACTCCTCAGGATTGGTGCCCTTCTCGGTCTCAAAGCGGCTGCGGAAGGAATACGGCGTTTGGGCGAGCACACCGCTTTCCGTCGTCACCGTTCCCTTTCCGTCCTTCAACGTGCCATTCCAAACTGCCGAGGCTTTGCGAATCATCGAATCTCCTCTAGGTCGCAGATTATATGCCGGAAGTTGGATTCAGAAGGAACGACTCTGGATACTCGCGCGAAGGACGGCGGGATCGATGCCGGCTCCACGCGCAGGTTATCGAGGAGGCCACACGCGCGGAGTCCTATCTTGACTTCCATCGGGCGCTCTCCTAGACTCTAAGTGCGGCGAGATTTGCCCGCGGTTTCGAGAATGACGCAGACGCGCATCTACGCCTTTGCTTACCGCTTCTCCTATTACTACGGAGAAGCGGACAGGCTGGCGGCTGTGCGCGGTTGAGGTGAATGAAGTAACCGAGTAAAGCCGAGATACCCAGACTGGCCGCGACCTTCGAAGGGTTCGCGGCCTTTTTTGTTTTCCGGAGGATGCCATGGTCGCTGCAATCGAACGCAGGAGAGACGAAATCGACGCAATCGACGCGGAGCTGCTGAGCCTGCTTAACCGGCGTGCGGGGATAGCGCTGGAGGTGGGCCGGAAAAAGCGCGGGGCCGGGCTGCCGCTGCGCGACGCGAGGCGCGAGCGCGAAATCCTGGCCCGGATGCGGGCGCTCACGCGCGGGCCGCTGGGCCCGGCGGCCATCGAACGGCTGTTCTGCGCCATCCTGGCGGAATCGCGGCGCGCGGCCCGGCGGACGCTTCGCCGCAAGCCTGCGATGCGCGCAGCGGGGAGACGGGCATGCGCGTGAACGACCAGCCCGTGCGCGTGGCGTTCCAGGGCGAGCCAGGCGCATTCAGCGAGGAAGCCGCCATCCGTCTTCTGGGCGATGGCGCGATCACGATTCCGCAGCCAACTTTCGAAGCGGCGTTCGCGGCCGTGGCTGTGGGCCTGGCGGACGCGCTGGTGGTACCCATCGAAAATTCGCTGGCCGGCTCGGTGGTGCGCGTCTACGACCTGATGCTCGAGAGCGAGCTGACGATCGCCGCAGAGACGATTGTGCCCGTAGAACTGCACCTGATCGCATGTCCGGGCGCCACGCTCGTTGGAATTCGTTCGGTCGAATCCCACCCCATGGCACTGGCGCAGTGCGAAAGGCTGTTTGCCGCGCACCGGGAATGGGCGCGCGTGGCCGCCGAGGATACGGCGGGCAGTGTGCGGCGCGTGTTGGAGAGCGGCGACCGCACGCGAGCGGCGATCGCCAGCGAGCGCGCCGCCGAGCAGCTGCATGGAGCGATCCTCGCGCGGAATGTGCAGGACAGCGCGGGAAACTTTACGCGCTTTCTGCTTCTCGCCGAGCCCACCTCCGGCGGGCCGCAGAGGGGAGACAAGGCGACGCTGGCGCTGCGCGTGGCGCACGTTCCCGGCTCTCTGGCTGCGGCGCTGGAGCTTTTTGCGAGACGCGGGCTGAATCTCTTAAAGATCGAGAGCAGACCCATCCTCGGCTGCCCGTGGGAGTACCGGTTCTTTCTCGATGTGGAAGCGAGCGCCGGCGAGCCGCTCGAAGATGCGCTCGAGGAATTGGCGCAAAACGCCGAGTCGCTGCGCGTGCTGGGCTGCTACAAAGCCGCGCGCGTGGCGAGCGAACGAATCGCAGCAGTGCCCGGGAGGATCCAATGAATTCGCGAGCGTTACGCCAGCAACCAACGCCAGCAGCCCGAATCGTGGAAAGGCGGCCGCCCCACCCCGGCGGGCCGCGGCAGCGGGCCGCGGCTCTGCCCACTTCGCCGACAGTACTAGTGAAGCAAGCTCCGCCGTTCCGCATGGCCAGCCGCGAGTCTCATCCCGAGAGCACAATCGTCACGGCGGGGTGCGTGTCCATTGGAACGGGAGAACTGGTGGTGATGGCGGGGCCCTGCTCGATTGAATCGCGCCAACAAATCCGCGAAACCGCGCGGCGCGTGAAGGCCGCGGGGGCCGACATGCTGCGCGGCGGGGCCTACAAACCACGCACGTCTCCGTACGATTTCCAGGGGCTCGGCCGGAAGGCGCTGGGCTGGCTGGCCGAGGCAGGCCGGGAATCCGGCCTCCCCGTGGTGACCGAGGTGCTGAGTCCGGAAGATGTGGATCTGGTGGCCGAGCACGCCGATATGCTCCAGGTAGGCGCGCGCAACATGCAGAACTACGCGTTGCTGCGGCGGCTGGCGACATCCACGAAACCGGTGCTTCTGAAGCGCGGCCCTTCGGCAACGATTCAGGAGTGGCTGCTGGCTGCGGAGTATTTGCTCAGCGGGGGCAATCCTCAGGTGGTGCTGTGCGAACGAGGAATTCGCACCTTCGAAACCGCGACGCGCAATACGCTCGACCTTGCAGGCGTCGCATTGGCAAAACAACTCACGCACCTTCCGGTGATCGTGGACCCGTCGCACGGAACCGGGAAGCGCGCGCTGGTGGCTCCGGCATCTCGCGCGGCCGCAGCGGTAGGCGCCGATGGGCTGTTGATTGAAGTCCATCCGTGCCCCGGGCGCGCGCTATCGGATGGCGAGCAATCGCTCGATCCGGGTGAGTTCGCCGAACTGATGCTGACCCTCCGACCGCATAGCGTGGCTCTACGCGCCTAAGGCGCCGACCACGGACCACCAACTCTACGTGAGTAGTTCTGAATCTCCGGCCCGGGTACAGCCGTGGACAAAACGCTTTGAAACCCTGCTCCTGCCTGGGGCATACTAGGGCTTGATTGGATGTACGCAGGATACGTGCGGTTCACGCACGCGGGGGAATCTCTCGGTAACACCAGGCTGCCCGGCGAATCTCCGGAACCGGGGTGAGCATCGTACTGTAAGGAAGACATCGAGTGGCAAGACGCGACAGATTCAGAAGGCGCTGGCTTGCGGCCCGGCGAACCACGCACGAGCTGTGGCTAATCGGGAAAGCGCTGCTTTCGACGCGCCACGTGGTGCAGGCGCACATCATTCCCATCCGCCGGTGCAATCTCGACTGCAGCTATTGCAATGAGTATGACGACGTTTCCGCTCCGGTTGCCCTGGAACAGATGGTCCGGCGGATCGACAAACTGGCGGAGCTGGGCACGTCGCTCATCACGATCAGCGGGGGCGAGCCCCTGCTGCATCCCGAACTGGACGAGATCATCCGTCGCATCAAGCACCACAATCGAATCGCGGGAATGATCACGAACGGCTACCTGCTGGTGCGCGAGCGCATCGAGCGGCTGAACCGGGCGGGGCTCGACCATTTGCAGATCAGCATCGACAACGTATTTCCGGACGAGGTGTCGAAGAAGAGCCTGAAGGTGCTGGACCAAAAGCTGCGCCTGCTGGCCGAATATGCCGATTTCCACGTGAACATCAACAGCGTTCTGGGCAGCGGGGTGAACAACCCGGAGGACGCGCTGGTAATCGCTTCGCGGGCGCGCGAACTGGGATTCACCAGCACGGTGGGGATCATCCACGACGGCTCGGGCCAGTTGCGCGCGCTGCAGCCGGTCGAACGCAGCGTGTTCGACCGCATCATGGACATGAGCAAGGGCTCTTATTCGCGCTTCAACCGCTTCCAGCGCAACCTGGCCGAAGGCAAGCCCAATGACTGGCGCTGCCGTGCCGGGGGCCGCTACCTATACATTTGCGAGGACGGCCTGGTGCATTACTGCTCGCAGCAGCGCGGCTGGCCGGGCGTTCCGCTGGAGCGTTATACCAGCGCGGATGTGCGGCGCGAGTTCTACACGCGAAAGCCATGCACGGCGCAATGCACGGTGTCCTGCGTGCAGCAAACCTCCTACATCGACCACTGGCGCGCCCCGCAGCACCTGGACCCCCTGCCCGCGCCCAGCCACGGGCGGCTCGAAGAACTGGAAGTGGCCGACCCGCTCGTGCAGATCGAAACCGAATCCGGCGACTGAGCGTCCATCGGGTATGGCGCAAGTCCGCAGCCTCTCTTCCGCGATCCTTGTTCTTTTTGCGCTGCTGTTTCTGCCGCAAGCGTCGCGCGGGCAATCGCAGCCCGCCGGAAAACCTGCAGAAAAAAGTGCGGCGCCCAGGTACAACGGCGACTGGTGGCTTTCGCTGGGCGGTTGGGAACAGTACGGGGTGATTTCCGGGTACGAAGACTGCTACGGCTTCGAGTATCGCGGCAGCGTGGCCTTTACCAAGGAAATCCAGGTGTATATCGACGAACTCAACAAATATTACCTATCGGATCCAGCGCTGCGGAAGCAGACGGTGAGCGAAGCGCTGGATCTGCTGCGCAAGGCCGGGAACGATCCGTCCGCGCCGGTGGCGGGCGCGACTCCGACGGAAGCGCACGGCCAGTTCGATGGAAGATTCTGGTTTGACGCCGACCCCGCGGCTGAACTGGGTTTCGTGGAAGGTTATTTGGCCTGCCACGCGGCCAAACTGAAAGACGCGGACGCAAAATTCTCGAAACCCGCTTCGGAATACGTTGATCTGATCAACAAAGCCTACAACATCACCGACGACACGGACGAAGTGGACGCGGACAAAGCACCGATAAAGATCGCGGACGTCCTGCACACCCTGAAAGACGCAGAACCGCGGCCCGCCGTGAAGCCCGCGCCTTCGCACTGACCTCGCGGTTACGCGCTGTAGCACAGCGATGCCGGCCGTGGTTGACGCTCCCGCGCGGGGGGCGTAAATTGCCTGAGTAAAGCGGAATTTAGCCGGAACCAGGCAGCCGGTCCCGTTTGCGGCGACCGGGCGCGGATTCCCCGCCCCAGAACAGCTTGAGAAACGGGCTGGCCCGCGAAACTCAGGGCGTGCCGCTTCCGGTTCCCGCCGATATATTCCGTGGAGATATGGCGCCGCAAAAGGCAGGACGATACGAATTGCTCGAAGAGGTTGGCCGCGGCGCCATGGGGGTGGTGTACCGCTCGCGCGACCCGCTGATCGGCCGCACGGTGGCGGTGAAAACGCTGAAGCTGGACGACGTGCGCCAGGGCAAAGACGACCCGGAAGCTCTCGAACGCTTCCAGAATGAAATCCGCGCGGCCGGCCGGCTGGCGCACCCCAACATCGTCGTAATCCACGACGCGGGTGTGGATGCCGACGGCGGCCTCTTCTACATCACCATGGAATTCGTGCAGGGACGCAGCCTGGCGAAGATGATCGAGGAAAAACAGGCGTTTCCGATCCCGCGGGTGCTGCGCATCATGGAACAGGCCTGCCGGGCACTGGACTACGCGCACCACAGCCACATCGTGCACCGCGACATCAAGCCCGCCAACCTGCTGATGGGCGAGCTGGACACGGTGAAACTCACCGATTTCGGGACGGCGAAAATCCTGGAGCGCGGCGGCACACAGAGCGGGCAAATCGTCGGTACCCCCAGCTATATGTCTCCCGAACAGGTGAAGGGCCGGCCGGTGGACGGACGCGCGGACGTGTTTGCGCTTGCGGTGATCTTGTACGAGCTGCTCACCGGCGAGCGACCCTTCCCCGGCAAAAACGTCACCACCGTAATCTACAAAATCGTGCACGAAGAGCCGCTGGCGCCCATCCAGCTCGATTCGTCAATACATCCGGGTCTGAATGCGGTGATCTTGCGCGGGCTCTCGAAAGACCCCGCGGATCGCTACGCGAGCTGCGGAGATTTTTTGAACGCGCTGCGCACATACCGCGAATCGCCGGCGACCACGGCACAGACGGTGATCCGCCGCATCTCCGTGCTGCCGCAGACACGCCCGACGATTGCCGGGCAGATTGTTTCCCCGCCGCGCGAGGCCGCGCCACTGCCGGAATCTCCCGCACAATTCGCCACGGCACCGCCGGTGATTCCGCCGCCGGCGCCGCCGGCCTCTCCGCCGCCTTCACCGATCCATCCCGCTGCAGCTGCGGAACCGCCTCGCGCGGAGCCGAAGCCCGCTCCGGCGCCTGCCGCGACGCCACAGCATGCTCCGTCCATTCCTCGCTTCGTCATTCCGGAGCAACCCCGGCGCAAAGGCCACACCGGCCTGTGGGTGGTGCTGGTGCTGCTGTTACTCCTGGGAGGGGCGGGCGCAGCAGGCTATTTATATCCGGACCAGATTCCGGCCCCGCTGAAAGATGCCTGGCACCGGGCCGCGGTCGCGGCGGGGATTTCGAGCGAGCCAGCCCCTGCGTCCGACGAATCCCAAACGAAGCCGCCCGCTGCGCCCGACATCGCACAACCCGCCGGGGCACAACCGGCTGCGGTGCAGCCCGCCGCCGCGGCGTCCGCAACACCCACCGAAGCGGCGGAGACGAATGCTGCGAGTTCGCCCGTTGCCGCGAGCGGCGGCAGCGCCCCACCCACACCGGAGTTCCCGGCCTCCCTGGCGCCCGCTAAGGAAAAGATGGCAGCGCAGCTCGAAAAACTGGGGATGTCCGATCGTGTGCAGATTGCGCCTGGAGAAAATGCACTGGTACTGAGCGGAAAGCTCTCCGCGGCCGACCACAAGCTTCTGTTCCGCCGGCTTCCCACGCTCCCCGGAAGGATCCGGGTGATCGATCAAATTGAGGTGGAGAAGGCCGAAGAACAAGCGGCCTCGGCACCTGCCGGCGCCGCGCCTTCCGCACCGGTGCGCAGTTCGGACAAGGCCTGGAGCACGCCCGGCAAGGGCGCCGTGGACGTGCTTACGGATTCGCCGGGAGCCGCAGTGACGGTGACCGACTCGCAAGGAAACGCCATCGGGGATTGCCGCACTCCTTGCCGGTTTGCCGACCTCTCGCCGGGAAGCTATTCCATGTCGGTGAAACTCGCCGGCTATTCCACGGTGTCGCGGACGGTGGAGGTGCGCGAGGGGCGGATTACCGAAGAACGAGTGCGGCAGCCCGCGGCGGGCAAGAACGCGGCCATGGGCACTCTCGACGTGCTTTCCGTTCCGGTTGGGGCAGACATCATCATCAACGGAGAGAACACGGGACGGCGCACACCGTCTAAGATAGAATTGCCTGCTGGCGAGTTCGAGGTGACCCTGTATCTGAAGGGGTACGCGCCGTACCGGCAGAGCGTCACCGTGCAGCAGGGCCGCACCTCGCCGCTGGAAGCGGTATTGGTGCGGCAGTAGCCGCGGACGGACCTCGAGCGCGCTCCCGCCGCGCGGCATTCGCGACACGGCCGGAACGGGGGGAATGCAGGGCGAGTCCCGAGGACGAGGCATTCCACGGATTCCGGACCCGCTGCGTCCAACTCGTAAAGGAGGATTCCGATTATGCGGAGCAACGCGCGCATTCTAGCCGCGGCACTCGGGCTGGGGCTTTTGCTCTGGCCAGCGCTGCCGGCGCGCGCACAACAGCAGGCGCCGGGACAGAACCAGGCTGCGGTGGCCAAATTCAAGGATCCCGCGCTGCAACAGTACCTGGTCCCGGAAATCACCACGATCGAGGAAAAATTGGACAAACTGGCGGCGCGACTCGACGCCGTCGAAGGCCAGCTTGCCAAGGTGAAGGAACAGCAGCAGGCGCTGGCCAACGATATCCACGCCAGTCAGGAGCAAGTGAAGGCCACGGACACTTCGGTGACGTCGCTTCGCGTCTCCAACCAGGAAGACTTGCTGAGCGTGAAGACGGACGTGGCGCGCATCCGCCGGGACCTGGGCGATTTGACGGACGAAGTGCGCAAGGCGGCCGCGCCGCCGCCGGCGCCCGCTCCCGCGCCTCAGCCGAAAGTCGAAGGTTACGTCACCCAAGTTTTGGCCAACACCATTTCCATCAACCTCGGCTCGGCCGCGGGCGTGGAAGTGGGCATGAAGTTCGGCGTGTATAAGGCGGCGGAGCCGCAAACGCGCATCGGCACGATCGAAGTGACGGAAGTGGTGGATGCCAATAACTCGAAGGCGAAAATCGTGGCCAGCAATCCCAACACTAAATTCCAGTTTTCTGATATTGTCCGTCCTTATTAAGAGAAATGCCCCGGCTCGTCATAGAACGGCCCGGTCAGGAGCAGCAGGTATTCGAGCTGCCGCCGGACCGGCCTGTCTATGTAGGTCGCGCCGAATCCAACGACCTTGTGCTCCGTGAGACGAGCGTCTCCCGCCGCCACGCCATGCTGAGCCCGTCGCTAGAGGGCCACTGGATGGTGCGCGATCTGGGCAGCGCCAACGGAATCTTCCTGAACAGCAGAAGCGTCAAGGAAACGCCGCTCAAAGACGGCGACGTGCTGAACATCGGCGAGTACAGCCTGCGCTACGAATCCATGGAGTCGCAGATCCTGCTCACGCAGGCCGCGGCGAAACTGCCTCCCCGCCTGACCATGGTGATGAGCCTTAAGGACGTGAACGCGGCTCTCAACCTGGGCAAGGAGCCCACGCCGACGCCCGCGCCCGCCGTGCCCATTCCGCGCGCTGCGGCCGTCTCGCCGGGAGCCGAACGCAGCCAGCTCGAGTCGCGCATGAAGGCGCTGGAACATGAAAACCGGCTGTTCGAGCTGCTCTATCAGGTGAGCCGGGCGCTGGGAGATTTGCAGTCGGTGGAGGAAGTGATCAACAGCGTGCTCGATCTGGTGCTGAAGGTGGAAGGCGTGGAGCGCGGCTACGCCATGCTGGGGGATGAAAAGGGCGGCTTCCAGCCGGCGGTGATCCGCTACAAGAAAGATCCGAGCGTAGGCACGGCCAAGATTCCGCAGATGATACTCTCGCAGGCCATCATCAAGCAGGTGACGCAGGGCGGGGTGCCGCTGCTGGTGCAGGACGTGCGCATGGATCCGCGGCTGGCCAGCAGCAAGAGCATCGCGCTGGGCGGCATGCAGTCTGCCATGTGCGCGCCGCTGAAAGGCGGCGACAAGCTCTACGGCCTGCTCTACGTGGACAACCTGGTGAAACGCGGCATGTTTTCGCAGGAGGACCTGAACATCTTCAGCGTCATCGCCACGCAGGCCGGGCTGGCCGTCGACCGCGTGCGCGGCCGCGAGGAAATGGCCAAGCAATCACAGCAGCGGAGCGCGCTGGAGCGCTTCCTCTCCCCCGGCGTGGCTCAGAAGATCGCCGCGGAAGCCGCCGACATCCAGCTCCGCGGCGAGACGCAAAACCTCACCGTGCTCTTCGCGGACATCCGCGGGTTCACCTCCATGGCAGAGATAATGTCGCCGGAAGAGACCGTGGAGCTGCTGAACGACTTTTTCAATGCTATGAGCGACAGAATCTTCTCGCATGAGGGCACGCTCGATAAATTCCTGGGCGACGGGTTGATGTGCCTGTTCGGCGCTCCCATCTCCAAAGGAAACGAGGCGCTGAACGCCGTGCGCACCGCCGTCGAGATGCAGCAGACGCTGCAGCAAATCAATAAGGACATGGGCCGTCCGCTGCACATGGGCATCGGCATCAACACGGGCCGCGCCGTCGTCGGCTATATCGGCGCCACACGGCGCATGGACTACACGGCCATCGGAGACGTGGTGAACGTGGCCTCGCGGCTGTGCGCCGCGGCCGCGCCCGATCAAATTCTGGTTTCAGCGAACACGCGTACGGAGTTCGGCGGCGAATTACCCACACGAAGGCTCGAACCCGTTAAAGTGAAGGGCAAGGCCGAGCCCATCCAGGTGTACGAAGTGCTGTGGCAGGAAGTGCCGGTGCCGGCAAAACAATAGAAGTCGGACGGCGGTGCACTGCGCCTCGACCCTCGGCTTGGATTGTCACTTTTTTACACATTCCCTTCCCGTGCGGCGACCGCGAAAGCCGCAAACCGCGATGATCTGCTTGAAAATAAAGGAGCTACGGCGGCCCTGCTGGCGGCAGCAGGCGTGCATTGTTGAGATAGGATTGTGGATACGGGTGTACCTTCCCATTCTGGTAGGGCATACTTCTCGGGGTTAAGAACAAACCGCCGCGCGCAGAGGCGGGACGGACCATGGCGCTGAAAGCCCATTCGACTCCTCAGCCGTCGGAGACTACGACGCGCGCCCCGCGCGGGGCCGTCGCTGCGGAATCCGCCGCTGGACGTTTTCTGACCTCGCTGCACCTTTTGGCCCGAACTCGCCGAATGTATCAAAAGGACCATCCCAAGATTGAGGAGAGCCTGTTTGCCGCCGAGCGCAATCTGCGCGAGGCACTCGGCCCCGCAGCACCCGTGGCTGTGCGGCTGGAAGGAGGGTCGATGTATTTCCGCGGGCGGGCCCTCGAGGATCCCCGCGGCGAATTGCGCAACTTTGCGGATGAACTCGCACGGCGAGGAATCACCGCGCTCACGTTTCGTCCCGAGACGCACACGGGCGAGTTGATGGCGTTCCTCGAATTGGTGGATGGCTCGCCGGCAACAGGCAGTTCGCCCGGCGGACCCGGCGTGGCGACCACGCCGCCGTGGAAGGACCGGCTGGCGCAGCGGAGCATCACGGGGATCCGGGTAAACGAGCCCGTGGCGGACGCGCGCCCGGATCCGCTGCTTCCGCACATTCTCGCCGCGGTGCTCGAGCATCGCGGCCAGGCCTCGCCGAGCGCTGAATCGGGCCAGGAACTTTCCACGGAGGCGCGCATCTTCTCCGCGCTCGAATTGCTTGGCGGGCTGGCGAGCACGCTTCCGGGAGGGATGACTTCGTCGCCCGAATCGGGTCGCGCGACCGCGCAGGCAATGGAGAGCGCGCTCGCCGCCGCAGACCGTTCCGCCGTCCTGCTGCTGGCGCGGGAGATGGGCCGCTGTCCGCCACACGGCGGAGAGACGCTGGAAACCTACTTTGCGCGGCTGGCCGAGCAGGTGGCCCTTTCCGACGCCACGGAACAATTCCGGGCGGGGCACATGGAGCCATGCGATCTTCGTGATCTAGCTACGGCGATCGGCCGGCGCGTGGCGCAGATGGATAATCCGCACCCGCTCGTGCTGGCGCCGCTCTCCCGGTGGGCTGCCGATAGCGGCGCCGCGGAATTCGAGGCGCAGTTCTGGGCCGGGCTTTCGGCGGAGGAAATTTCACGTTTGCTGCGCTCGCCTTCGGCCTGGTGCGTGCCGCCAGCGATCCTGCGCGACGTATTGGTGCGCGCGAATACGACCGCCGGCCTTCGCGAGGCGCGCGCCGCTCTCCTGGCGTTCAGCAAAGGGCTCGAGGCGCGCCATGGAGAAGTGCGGCAGACGACGATTGCCGGGCTGGCCGACCTGGAAGACACGCTGGTGCACTACTGGCCCGAGCAGCTCCCCGAAGAGTTCGGACAGCGTGTGCTGGGCGCACTCGTGGCGGAACGCAATCCGGCAATTGCCGCGCTTTTGGTGGGCGTGGTCGAGCGCATGGCAGACACTGCGCTGCACAAAAGCCGCTACGCCGAATTCGAATCCGTGCTCAAGGCGCTCGACAGCGCGCCGCTGGGCATCGAGCACCTGGCGCTGCTGGAACGCAGGTTGTGCGAAGGCGAGCGCTGGGAACTGCTGATGGCCGGCGCTCTCGCACACCGCCCGCTCGATCCCGCGCTCGTCCGCATTCTGGGCCGCAAGCCGGAGCCGCTGGTGGACAGCCTCACCACGATCCTCGCCGGAGGCAGCGGAGAGAGCGAAACCTCGCTGCTCACGGTCCTTCCCGCAATGGTGCGCCTGGTGAAAGCCATCGGCGACCCGGCCATGGAGCTTTTGGCCCGGCGCGTATTTGAAAAGCGCATCGGCCGCGCCACCGCGTCGGTGAAACTGCTCGCCGCCGTGCGACCGCAACGCCTGGTGGACTTGTTGGCGGAGGCGCTCCCGGCGTGGGACTGGAGCGTGCAGGATCTGGCGATCTCCGAGCTCGTGCGGCAGCGCGTGGACGGCCTCCCCGAGGCGCTTCTTGCGGTGCTCCCGCAGGCGCACCTTTACGTCGTGCCCATGATCGTCGACCTGCTCGGTCTGGAGGGCGATCCGACGGCCTCGCCCGCACTGCTCGAAATTGCCGCCGGAGAAAACGAGCGGCTGCGCGACGTATTCATCCGCATCAAGGCGATGGAGGCTCTGGGCCGCCTGCGCGCGCCGGAAGCCGCGCCCCTGCTGCGCACCATCCTCCGCACGCGCAATGGGTTGCTGCACGCCGAGCCTGCTGGCCTGCGCACGGCCGCCGAGGAAGCGCTCGAAGCGATTGAAGGACGCATGCCGCGCTCGCGCCTGCAGGAGCAGTTGGAGGCCGCTGCGTCCAGCGCCGGAGCGGCGCGACCGCGGCGTTATCCGCGCTTCCCGCTGGACTCGCCCCTGAGCGCGCGCATTGAAGGGAAGCGGCCGATGGCCGTGCAGGTGCGCACCATCTCGCTGGGCGGCGCATGTCTTGCCTCTAACCGCCAGTTGCAGGTCGGCGACGCGTTCCCCATCGAAATCAAGAGCGGCCTGCGCTCGATCAGTGCCATGGCTGTGGTTCGCAACGTGCTTCCCAACGGCACGGGCGTGGAATTCGTGCACATGGGCCAGGAAGACCGGGAAAAACTGCGCAAGCTCCTCAAAAGCCTCCAAGAAGAGTAAGGCCCCAACTACGCGGTGCCGTCCCCCGCCATTTTTTTGTCATACGACTGAACTCTCGCTCGCCTGAGTTATTCTGGGTCCAAGCGGGGTGGACATGAAACCAAAGGTGCGGGCACGAAATTGCTGCTGGGGTGCGTTTTTGCTTGCTGCCGTGCTCGCGCCGACGCTGACCGGCCAGACAGAGAAGCCGCAGAGCGGGGCGCAGACGGCGGTCGCGCCGCCGGAAGACTCCTACGATGCGGCGGCAGATCCAAGCGCGATCGTCACGGCGTGCAAAGCGCGGTTCACGGTACTGACACCGCAGCTCATCCGGATGGAATGGGCCGCAGACGGAAAATTCGAGGACCGGCCCTCCTTTGTGTTCCTGAACCGAAAGCTGCCGGCGCCGAAATTCAAGGTGGGAAGGATGCAGTCGGGAAGAACAAGCGTCCTCACGCTCGATACGGACAAGCTGCGGCTTCGCTATAGATGCGCGCAGGACGAGGACAGCCGGTTCACGAGCGAAAACCTGGGGATCACGCTGAATTTGAACGGCAAGGAAGTCGCGTGGCATCCCGGTATGGCGGACACGGGGAACCTGAGGGGGACGACACGCACGCTCGATGGAGCGCGAGGCGATCAGAACCTCGAAGAGCCAATCGGGCCGGGGCTGGTGTCGCGCGACGGATGGACGGTGGTGGACGATTCGACGAGTCCGTTGTTCGACTCGGACCGATTCGACTTTGCGGCGAGAGACAAGAGCGAGTGGCCCTGGGTGGTGCTGCGACCCGACGGCGAGCGGCAGGACTGGTATTTTTTCGGCTACGGGCACGAGTACCGGCATGCGCTGGAGGATTTTGTGGGCGTGGCCGGGCGGATTCCGCTGCCGCCACGCTTCGCGCTCGGCGCGTGGTGGTCGCGCTACTGGGATTACAGCGATCAGGAACTGGATGAGCTGGTTCGCGGCTTCCACGAGAACAGCGTGCCGCTCGACGTGCTGGTGATCGATATGGGCTGGCACATCAGCAAGGAACAGCTTGCGGCGAGGCACGAGACGGATCAATCGGGCGAGGATCTCGGCTGGACGGGCTATACGTGGAACAGGACGCTGTTCCCTGATCCCGACGCGTTTCTCCAGCGAGTGAAACAAGAAGGACTGAAGATCACGATGAACGTGCACCCGGCCTCGGGCGTCGAGCCGTGGGAGCAGGCCTATCCGGCGATGGCGACGGCCATGGGAATCGATCCCGCGACGCGGAAGTACGTACCGTTCGATATTACGGACCGGAAGTTCGCGGAAAATTTTCTGCGCCACGTTTTTCATCCGCTGGAGCAGCAGGGAGTGGACTTCTGGTGGCTGGACTGGCAGCAGCAATCGCACACGAGGCTCGCGGGGGTGAATCCGACCTGGTGGCTGAATTACGTCTACTTTACGGATCAGGAGAAAGAGGGAAAACGGCCGATCCTATTCCACCGCTGGGGCGGGCTGGGGAACCATCGCTACCAGATCGGATTTTCGGGCGACACGATTTCGCTGTGGGAGTCGCTCGAGTTCCAGCCGTGGTTCACGGCGACGGCCGCGAACGTGGGATACGCGTACTGGAGCCATGACATCGGCGGGCACATGCCGGGGGTGGATACGCCGGAGCTGTACACGCGGTGGATCCAGTTCGGCGCGTTCAGCCCCATCCTGCGCACACACGTAACGAAGAATCCGAACGCGGAACGGCGGATCTGGGCGTATCCAGAGCCGTACGCGAGCATCATGCGGGCGAGTTACGAGCTGCGCTACGCACTCGAGCCCTACCTTTACACAGAAGCGCGGAGAACCTACGACACGGGACTGGCGTTTCTGCACCCGCTCTACTACGACTGGCCGGAAGAGGACGCGGCCTATACGACGAAGGGCGAATATCGGTTCGGCGAGGAGATGGTGGTTGCGCCGGTGACGCAGCCCGTTGAGGTAGATTCCGGACTCGCGCGGCAGCAGGTGTGGATTCCACCGGGAGAATGGATGGAATGGCCGACGGGGAGAGAGTTCCGAGGGCCGGCAATGGTGGAGCGGAACTTTTCGATCGACGAGGTGCCCGTGTATCTGCCTGCGGGCACGATTGTGCCCATGCAACCGGCGATGCGATATACGGGCGAGCGACGTGTGGACCCGCTGATCCTGCTGGTCGTGCCGCTCGGGGACAGACAAAAATCGGCCTACACGGTATATGAGGACGGCGGGAAAGCGGAGGAGTACCAGCGGGGCGTATGCGCGTGGACAGCGGTGAATGCGGCGCAATCTGACCAGGAATTGACGGTGACAATCTCTCCGGTTCGCGGTGGCTATCCAGGAATGATAAGCGAGCGCAGCTACGAGATTCGACTGCCGGGCGACTGGCCGCCCGAGTCCGTGACCGTGAACGGCACGGCACTGGCGTTGACACGAGAGAGCGGAAAGCCGGGGTGGCGGTACGAGGGGAACACGCTGAGCACGGTGGTTAGTACGCGGAAATATTCCGTGACGGAGGCGGTGGATATTCGCGTGCGGCGAGCGGCGGGCTCGCTTGCGGCGAGGCCCGAGCTCGATGGATTTTCGGGAGCGCTGACGCGGCTCCGTGCCGCCTACGACGCACTGAACTCGGCCTGGCCGCCGGGGAGACCGCCCGAGGAGCTCGTCGAAGCGTTCGAGGCGGGCGATCGGTTGAGCTACCGCCCGCAAACCGCGAGACAAGAGCTGGGCGAGTTTCGCGGAGTGTATCGAGGGGCGGTCGAGGAGGTACGACGGCTGGCGGGGGAAATGGGAGCGGCGGAGCCAGCAGGCAGCAATGACGCCAACCGACAGCGCAGCGAGCGCTACCGGAAAGCGCTGGCGCGGGCGATGGCAGTGCTGGAAGACGGGCAGCCGCGCTGACGGGGCGCGGGCCCGAGGCACCCACGCGGCGGACCGTCCAGAGGTTATTGAGGGACAGCGGCGGGGCGAATACAGATTGAAATCCCGCGACTATTGGGGTATCACGTCTTACGCGCTGCCCAGTGACTGGGCATACGGGGTAAGGTCATTTCGGCGTTACAGGCAACCGCAGTGTCGCGGCAGGAGTCCCTGCGTGGGGTGGAGCTGTGCCTGCGCGAATCCCGCCCGAAGGCTCCCCAAGGAGAATACCGATGAAGCGGCTAAACGGCCTGGTGCTGGTGTGTGCAGTGATCTTGGCGGTTTTGTTGGCTGCGGCAACGGCGATCGCGCAGGTCAATGCCGTGGATTGGACGGGGGTCATCGCCGACCCGCAGAATGCCAACGTGGCGGGAGCCAAGGTCACCATCCGAAACCTGGCCACCAACGCCACGCGATCCGTGCAGACCGGCGATGACGGCCGTTACATCTTCGTCGGCGTGGCTCCCGGCCGGTACGAGTTGAGTGTGGAGAAAACCGGGTTCACTCGCGCGGTGAATCCTGAAGTCGTGATTGAGATCGGCCGCGCGCCGGAGATCAATGTCCAACTGAGCATCAAATCCGGAGTCCAGCAGGTGACCGTCAGCGCCGAGGCCGAACTCGTCGAGACGCAGCGCACTTCCGTCAGCGAAACAGTGGGCAGCCGGGAAATCGACAACCTGCCCATCAATGGCCGCAACTACGTCAACTTTACGCTGATCAACTCCCAGGCCAATCGCGATAGCGCCCCTTCCATCGGCGCGGCCCCCACCAGCGGTCTCAACTTCGGCGGACAGCGAGCGCGCTCCAACGAAGTGTCCGTGGACGGCGCCGATGCCGTGGACAATTCCATCAACGGCATCCGCTCCACCGTCTCTCAGGAAGACGTGCAGGAATTTCAGCTCATCATTAGCGATTACATGCCTGAATTTGGCCGCGCCACCGGCGGGGTGATCAATATCGTGACCAAAAGCGGCTCGAACAATTTCCACGGCGACCTATTCGGCTTTCTGCGCGATGCCGCGCTCCAGGCGCGCAATCCCTTCTCCGTTTCGGTGAACCCGGAGACCGGAGTGGAAACGCCCACCAAGCAGGCTTTTACCCGCGCCCAATACGGCACCGCATTCGGCGGCCCGATCAAGAAGGACAAGACCTTTTACTTCTTCTCTTTTGAGGGCACGCGACGCCACGAGACCGGTTTCACCGACATTGGCGCGAACAGCGGGCCCGGCACCGGTTTGTTCGGCCTGGTTTCCGTCCCGGGAGCTCCCTTCGGGCTGCCCGCGGGAGTCAACCTTATGCTCACGCCGCAGCAGGCTGCTTTCGTCACCAATCCAGCCGTGTTGGGTGCTCCCGGTGGTCCACAACTCGCTGCGGAAGTGGCCCTGCTGGCCGGCTCGGCCTCCAGCGTCGCAGTGAACGGGGCAGATTACGGAGCAGTGGCTGCTGCTCTCACCGGCGGCGCGTACACTCCCGGGCCCGGCGCACAATTTCCGATTCCAGTCCAATGCGCCCCTGGGGCCATGGTCAACGGACGGGCGTGTTCGGCAATCGGCGCCGTCTCTCCCGCACTGCCCGCCTCTTTCGAGCCTCTGGCCAACCTGATCGGCAATTATCCCATTGTCGAGCGGACTGATTTGTACGCCGCGAGGATCGACCACATTTGGAATTCCAACAATCAGACCTTCCTGCGCGCCAACGTTTCACCCTCGTTCGTCACCGGCATCGAGGTCAACGCGCAGAACCAGAACTTCGGCGAAAACGCCTTCTCGCGCACCTCGCTCCAGCAGTATCGCGATTTCAGCATCGTGGCCCAGCACAACACCACCATTTCCGCCGATCTTCTGAACGAATTCCGCTTCCAGGCTTCCCGCCGCGGCCTGCATTACGGCTACTCGGATTGCACCGCCGAACAGTGCCCGACAATCGGCGGCCTCTCCGATGGCAGCGAGCCGGCGGTCAACATTACCGGATTCGCCTTCTTTGGCCGCGAGCCCTTTTCGACGGTGGACCGCATCGAGCGGCGGTTCCAGTGGACCGATCACCTCACCTACGTCATGGGCAAGCACACCATCAAGATGGGAGTCGACACAAACCTCATCCAGTTGCGCTCCGACAAGGCACAGATTTTCGAGTTGAACTTCGGCGGGCTGTTCGATTTCGGCTCGCTGACGCCCTCGGACCTGGGCCTGCCCTCGAGCTTCGTCGGTGCAACCGGATCAGCCATCGCCGTTCCCGGCGTCACCGCGCTTCAGGCCTACGGCCTCGGAATCCCCTCGGACTTCATTCAGGGCACCGGGGAATCCCACCTGTTTTTCGACAACAAGACGGTCGGCGCGTTCATCCAGGATAGCTGGCGCATCAGCCAGCGCTTCACCTTGAATTACGGACTCCGGTACGACATTGAATTCACTCCCACGTTCACTCCCTTTGGCGGCCCGACAGGTCTGAACGCGGAAGTGAACAAAGCGTTGAACGTAGTCGAGGGCATTCCGGTATTCGATAACGCCTTCCAGCCTCGCCTGGGCATCGCCTGGGATCCTACGGGCAGCGGTAAAACCGTGGTGCGGGCCGGGGGCGGAATCTATTTCGACCATCCGTTGCTGGCGCTGGCCTTCGACTCCACTACCGCAGATGGCGCTATCTCATCCCAGCTCGTCGGCTTCCCGGGCCAGGCTTCCGCCTGCGGCATTTTTTTCAGCGCCGTGGTTTCCGTCTGCGGCGGTACGGCCGATGGTCCTGGCAATCTGAACGCGAGCTCGATCTTCCAGGGGGTCCTGAACACCACGGCGCCCGCCGGCTTTCCCTTCTCCATTCCCTATCTTCCGAACCAGCAGCGCTTCGAGGCTCTGCCCACCATGCCGCAGTCCGTATTTGTAAACGAAAACTATCTCAACCCGTCCCTGGCGGCCATTGGCGGCTTCGCGACGCCGATTTTGCCCTTCACTCTCCCCACCGCAGGCAATTTTCAGTACGGCTATGCCACGCAGGCCAACCTGACCATCGAACACGACTTTGGCCATAACCTCAAGGCCAGTATTGGATATCAATATACAAAGGGCACGCACCTGAACAGGCCGAGGAATATCAACGTGGCCAACGCCACCACTCTCGACGAGAATTTTCTCAATGCCGAAGCGATTGGCCTGTCGCCTAGCTCCCCGCTTTCCGTGACCCCGCCCTCGGCGGCGATCGCCCAGGCCGGAATCAACTGCGCTGCGGCGCCCATCGTGCCGGGAATCCTTGCCGTGCTCACCAGTTGTCCCGCAGGGCCGTTTCAAGGCCTCACTGGCCAGTACGTGAGTTCTCCGGCCGCGTTTAACTTCTTCCGTCCGTCCGGACCCAACGCGTCGTATGGGGCGCTCGTGGGTGGATATCCGGAGCTTGTTACCATCGCCCAGGCGGTCGGTTATCCCCAGGGCTTCTTCAACGGCACCACGCCGCTGCCCACGCCGTACAGCGACGTGGACCAGCAGGAATCCACCGGCAACAGCGTTTATAACGGCATGACCATAAACGTCGAAAAGCGCTGGTCGCAACACTTCCAGTTCCTGGGCAGCTACACCTTTTCGCACGCCATCGACGATTCCACGGACCTGCAAACGCTGCTCACGCCGCAGGACAGCAACAATCCTCAGCTCGAGCGCGGCAATTCGACGTTCGACCAGCGCCACCGTTTCGTCTTCAGCGGCGTGTTGCAAAGCCCCTATGAATGGAAGGAAGGCGGATGGAAAGCGGTGCTCGCCGATTGGGTGGTGGCTCCGATCTTCGAAGCCTCTTCCGGCCGTCCCTTCACCGTGCTAACCGGCACGGACTATCCGCTGCAATTCAGTTCCGAGACGAGCCGGCCTTCGATCGCCGCTCCTGGAACGCCCGGAGGAGTGGTTTCGCCCTACATCCCTGGCGTCACCTTCGTCCTTCCAACCGTCTGCCCGTCCCTTCCGGCTATCTATCCCGCGCCGGTTGTCTCCGCCTTCCTCCTCGCCACCGGCGCCGGCTGCACGGGCAATCTGGGGCGCAATACGTTCACAAGGCCCATCTTTTCCAGCCTCGACCTGCGCATCTCGCGCAAGTTCAAGATCAACGAGCGCTTCTCGATGGAGGTGCTGGCCGACATGTTCAACCTGCTTAACCGCTTCAACGTGGGCGACGTGAGCCCGCTGTGCGATCCTGGCGCGCCGACCGGCGTCACCTCCACCGGCACGCCTACTTGCAACGCAGGCCAGCCCACCGCGGCGCTCGACCCGCGCACCTTCCAGTTCGGTCTCAAGGCGTACTGGTAATCTGCAGGGACACAACACTCCAGGGTTGCAGGCGGCTTTGCGCGGTACGCCGCCTACTCCTCATCTTCTGTGGGGACGGAGATCTGCCGCGGCACCGTCTCGATGGGTGAGAGAGAGGGCACCTCTTTACCGCCTGCAGCCGAGAGCTCCTGAAATCGGCGCGCGGCCGGGAGCAGCCGGGATTCCAGGGAGCCCACCGCATCGGTGTACGATTTATTTGCACGCTCCAGGCCCACACGCACATCGTCGAAATAGCCGAGGAATTTGAGCAATCGTTCGTGCAGGTCCTTTCCGCGCTCGGCAATTTCCCTCGCATTCTCAGCCAGTCTTTCCTGCTGCCAGCCCTGCGCTACGGCGTGGAGCAGTGCTAGAAATGTCGTGGGACTCGCCAGGATCACTTTCCGGTCGTTCGCATACTCCAGCAATTCTCGGTCCTGCTCCACCGCGGCGCTGAAAAACGATTCCCCCGGCAAGAACAGCACCACGAACCGCACCGTCTCCTCGAATTGTTCCGGATATTTTTTCGCCGCGAGATCCTGAATGTGTTTCCGTACCAGCCGCGAGTGCTCGCTCATCGCCGCGCGGTACTCGTCCGCCGTTTTCGCCACGACCGCAGTGAGGAACGCGTGCAGCGGCACCTTCGCATCCACGATGATGCTTCCCCCGCCGGGCAGATGCACCACCATGTCCGGACGCAGCCGTCCCTCCTCTCCCGTCGCCGAAACCTGCTCCTCGAAATCGCAGTGCGGCGACATTCCGGTGAGCTCCGCCGCGCGCCGCAGCGTCAGCTCGCCCCATTTCCCCTTGATCTGGGGCTGTCGCAGGCTGGTCACCAGGCTCCCGGTCTCCTCGCGCAGCGCCCGGCTGTTGTCGTTCAGTTGCTGCACCTGCGCGGTCAACTCTCCGTACGCCTGCCGCCGCGAGGCTTCCACCTGCCCCACGTGCTGCCGCAGCGATTCGAGCGACTGCTTCAGCGGTTCCACCATTCCGGCGATCGCAGTCTGCCGCTGGGAGAGGTCGCCCGCCGCTTCCTTCTGCAGGGCTTCCAGCCGCGTCTTGGCCAGCTCTAGGAATCTCGCGTTGTTTTCCGCCAGCACCTGGGAGGCGGCAGCCTGGAAGGTTTCCACGAGTTTCGCGCGTGCCTCTTCAAACTGTTGCTTCTGCGCCGCCAGGTTTTCCCCGGCCTTCGCGAGCGCAGTCTTGGCCGAAGCGTGTTCTTCTTTCTCACGCTGGAGCTGTTGTTGTGCGGCGGCCAGCTCGCTGCGCAGCCCCTCTGCCTGCTTGCGCAGTTCCGTCGCGGCGCTCTCCGCGCTCGCGCGGCCCGCGATCAGCTCCTGCAGCCGGGCTTCGGCCGCTGCACGCGCTCGCCCGGCGGCAGCGAGCCAGCCAATCGCCGCGCCCACCAGTGCCGCAATCCCGGCCGCGAGTATAGCCAGTGCACTCACCGGCGTTTTCTCTCAGGCGAATAAAGAGCGAAGAGCATGTCCGATTCTAGCACGGCTCCGCTTCGGGGGCAGTTCCCTACTCCCGGTTCAGCAGGATTTTCCAGGCCGCCTCCAGATGCCGGCCGAATTCGCCTTCCGGCTTCTTCGCCAGCATCTTTTCAATCGCATCGCGCGCCTCTGTCACGTCCTGCGGATGCTGCTTGAGGAGTTTCAGCACGCGATCGATCTGCTTGTCCCATCCATGCGGGGCCAGCCGCCGTGCCTCTTCCAATTCGTTCCGCGCCGCCTCCGTATCCGGCAACCCCAGCGGCTCCGGCACCGCACGCACCTCGAGATAGAACTCTCCCGGCTGCTTGAAAGTGAAGCGAATCGCCGCGCTGTTCTCCGCGCCTCCGCTTGTGCGTCCCCGCGAGGGATTCCCCCGCGCCAGCTCGATCCTTCCCGCCGGCTCGGCGCGCACCTCAAAACTCACCGGGCGATCCGTTCCACGAACGCCCACTTTGATCTCGCCCTCCTGTCCCGGCTGGCCCCTGCCCTTGTCGGCAGCCAACTCGATGGAGATCACGCTCACCGGCCCCGTCGAGGCCGATTGTCCGCCCTGGTTCACGATCAGTTGCGTTTCGCCCAACGGCGTGTCCGGATTCGGCAGCGCCACCAGCGCCACCGGTGATGCCGCCAGCACCGCCGCCGGCTTCCCACCGAGCAGCACCTGATTCTCGTCGCCAATCCCGCTGAATCCCTGCCCGCGGATGACGAAGCGGTCGCGCAGCAGCGGCATGCGCGGCGACGTCTCAATGCTGATCCCGGAGCGTTCCTCCGCAGGCGCTGCGATCACCGTGGCAGATGTCGCTCCCGTTCCACCGGCGAGCGAAGCGCGAACCACTCCCTGTGCATCCGGCGCGGTCAAAGCGGCGCGGCCCGTGGCGTCCGTTGTGACTGTGGCTTCCCCGCCCAGGGTCACGGCCACGTTTGCCGCTGGCCGTCCCTGCGCGTCCAGCACCGCGAGTGTGGCCGGTTTTCCCGCCACCAGCACGGGCGGGAGCACGACCGTCGGATGCAGCACCGCAGGTCCCGAAGCTTCGGGAGCGGCGGCAGGCGCTTGCTGGCCGCCTGCAGTGCCAGCGCCCGCAAGGGCGCAGAGCACCGCGGTGAGCGCCACTCCGTGCGGGATTCGCAATGCAAAAAATCGGCGGCGCACTCTCGAGGACATTGGAATTCCGTGGCCCGCGCGCCGCCTGCCCAAACTAGGAGCGTCGCACAGTGAGTTCGTAGATCTTCGCTTCGACGAACAGATTGAACAGCTCGTTGTCCAATTCATGATGGTCGGCAGATGCCTTTAGAATATCCAGTGCGCGGTCCGCGGGCACGGCCTTCTTGTACGGCCGGTCGGATGCGGAGAGCGCGTCGAAGATGTCGCAGATGGTCATCATCCGCGTCTGCACCGGAATGTCTTCCGCCCGCAATTGGTAGGGATAGCCCGTCCCGTCCAGCTTCTCGTGGTGCCCGCGCGCGATCATCGGGATTTCGCCGATCTCCTTCGTCCACGGGATCTGCGTCAGGAAGTTGAATGTGTGGATCACGTGCGATTCGATCTGCAATCGTTCCGATGGATCCAGGCTCCCCTTGGGAATGGAGAGAAACCTCACTTCCTCCGGCGAGAGCAGGTTGTGCTCAATCCCGCGCGGGTCGCGGTACGTCTGCCGCGCAATCTCGATCAGCTGGTCGAACTTTCCGGCCGGCAGCACGGTGGGCTCGTTGGATTGCAGGATCAGTTGGTAGTAGGCGTCGATTTCCTCCAGCCGGCGCTTGAACTCATCATCCACTGTGCCGAGCAGCGCGTGCGCCTCCTCGCGCGTCTTTTCCAGCAAATACTGGACCTTCTGTTTGCTGCTGCTTGCTTCCAACTCCTTGCGGATGTAATCGAAGCGCTGGTTCAGCAGTTCGAGCTGCCACGGATACAGCTTTTTTGCCTTCACCAGCACGTCTTCGCGCACGCCGACCTTCCCGAAGTCGTGCAGCAATGCCGCGTACCGGATTTCCTTCATCTGTTCCGTCGAAAAGTGCAGGCCACCGTAGCTGCCGGCATCGATGCGGTCCACCGCCTCGGCCAGCCCGCAGGTCAGCGTGGAGACGCGCGAGCTGTGGCCGCTCGTTGTGGGGTCGCGCTGCTCGATGGCCTTCACCGCCGCGCGAACAAATCCCTCGAACAGCGTCTCGATATCCTGGTAGAGCTTGCTGTTCTCGTAGGCCACCGCGGCCTGCGAGGCCAGCGAGAGCGCCAGCCGCTTTGCCCGGTCCGAAAAGGGCACCACCGAGCGCCCCACGTCCGCGCGGTCTTGGAGCCGCGCGTTCCGGTCCGTCTTGCAGTTGATAAGCTGCAGGACTCCGATCACTTCCCCTTTCGCGTTCTTCATCGGCAGCGTGAGCATTGAGCGCGTCAGGTAGCCTGAATCCTGGTCCCACTTGGGGTTGAACCGGTAGGGCCGGTCGGGCGGGATGTCGTAGGCATCCGGTATGGACAGCGTTTCGCCCGTGATGGCCACGTGTCCCGCCATCGAAGTCTCGGTGATGGGCATCGTGAACTCGGTGAACGGGAATTGCCGGCTGTCGTTCTGTGTCAACTTGAACCGCAGCCGCTGCTCCTTCTCTCCCGAAGACTCCACCAGGTAAAGTGACCCGGCGTCCGCCGAGGTGACTTCGCGCGTCTTTTGCAGGATCAAGCTGAGCAGCCGGGTGATGTCGCGCTCGGCCGAGAGCGCCACTCCGATCTGGTTCAATTCATCCATCTCGCGCTCGGCCCGCGCCAGTTCCCCGCGGGATTCCAGGTCGCGCGCTGCCAGTTCGATGTTTTGGAACGCCGCGCTGATGGCGCGCGCCACATAGGCCCGTGTCGCCGTGCGCGGCAGAACGGTGAAGAACTCCCCATCCGGCGCTTTTGCGGCTTCGGCTCCGCCTCCGGCCAGTCCGATCGCCTTCATCGCCGGGTAGTGCGAAGCGGAACGCAGCAGCGCCTCGTAGTCGTCCTTCTTCAGGTCCACCAGGCACACAATCGCCGTCTCCCCTTTCGGCGGCCCTTGCTTCAGCTGCGAATGACTCAGCTCTTTTGCCGAAAGGGCGCGCCGGGTCCACTCCCCCTTCAATCCTCCAGCCAGCTTTGCCGCGGGAGACTTGTCGAGATACCAGATTTCTTTCGTGAGCTTCATGGCGCCGGGGAAAAACGCTGGCGAGAGTATAGCGGAATCGCCCTCACGTCCATAGGGGTCTGCTGGGACGGCGAATTCGCAGTCCCGCGCCCTCGCGCGCGCCCACTCTACTTCCCTCGCAGCACGATCAGCGGTTCCAGGCCGCTCGCATTCTGAGCTTCCACGCCGGCTTTGACGACCTCCCTGGAGCTATCAGAATCCGCTGACTTGCATCTTCTTGGGAGCCGCATCGACCCGTTGGCCTTTCGTATAACTCCTTGTCTTTCCTTGTATTGAATTGCCCCCAGTGCTCTGCTAGCCTACCGTGCAAAGCGCAGCCCGCGCCGTGGCATTTCTGACGGTGGACGCTGGACCGCTCAGGAGGCGTCCAGGGGAGGCGGTGGAGCGCTGACCGGGATACCGGAAAATGGCTGAGCGAAAATTCCCTCTGACCGACGTCATCGTGGGCGCCGTCATCTCCCTGGTGTTGCTCGGAGGCTTCTTCATCGGTATTGGCCCGCTCGATTCCCTCGAACTCAAGCTCTACGACCTGCGCGCCCGCATGCGCCCGGCTCCCAAGATTGCCGACCAGCAGATCGTTATCGTCGCTGTGGACGACGCCTCCGTCCAGCAGATCGGCACCTGGCCTTGGCCCCGCGCTTACATGGGCAAGCTGATCGATCAGCTCTCCGAAGCGGAAGCCAAGGTCATTGCCCTCGATCTCCTCTATTCCGACCCCGAAATCAACGTCGGTCTCGAAGAGGTTCGCAAGCTCCACAAACAGATTGTGGAGGCCCGCAAGGATCTCGTCTTCCAGCAGGTGGAGGGCGTGGACACGCGCAAAGAACGCGCCGTCGCCGACCAGCTCTTTGCCCAGTTCGATAAGGTGTTCGTGGATTCCGAGAAGGAATTGGACAACGACGGCCAGTTGGCCGATTCCATCGCACTGGCCGGCAACGTCGTGCTGGGCGACAGCCTCGGTCTGCCAGGGCCTCCCATCGGCCATCCCGATCAGGACCCCACAGACAGCGTGACGAAGAATGCGCTCCCCGCCGCCACCAAGGGCCTGCTCAGCGGAACCTCGCTCGACGCCGTCAACCTCGTCCCGCCCATCGAACGGTTCGCCAAAGAATCCAAGGCCATCGGCTACGTCAACTGGAGCCCCGACCGCGACGGCGCTGTCCGCCGGCAGCCGTTGATCGCCGAGTACAAGGACAAGATTTATCCCTCCTTCCCGCTCCAGATTGCGCGCCTCTACCTGAACCTGGAGCCCGGCGAAATCGTGCCGCTGGGCCAGTCGCTCAAGGTCGGCACTCGCGCCATTCCCACCGATCCGCATTTTGAGACCTTGGTGAGCTTCTACGGCGACGTAAAGACTTTCCCCTACTTCAGCTTCGTGGATGTGGTCACCGGAAAGCTCCCCAAGGAGAATTTCAAGGGCAAGATCGTGCTCGTCGGCTTTACGGCTATCGGCCTCGGCGAACAGCGCGCCACGCCTCTTTCCACCACGCTCCCTGCCGTCGAATACATCGCCAACGTCACTGAGAACATCCTGCAGGGCAACGTGCTGGTACAACCCACCTGGGCGCGGAATTTTGAGCTCGGCGGGCTGCTCCTGTTCGCGCTCTTCATCACGATTGGCGTGCCGCTGCTCCCTGCCGGCGTGAGCGCGGGCATCGCATTCGCGCTTTTGGTGGCCTACGACGGTACGGCCATCTGGATGTTCAACTCCAAGGGCAACTGGCTGCCCATGCTGTATCCCTCGCTGCTGCTGGTGCTCGGCTATGTGGTGATGGTCTCGCGGCGCTACTTCGGCACCGAGCGCGAAAAAGGCACCCTGGAGACTGAATCCGCCGAGACGCTCAAGATGCTCGGCCTCTCCTTTCAGGGCCAGGGCATGCTCGACATGGCCTGGGAAAAATTCCGCCGCGTGCCCGTCGACGCGGGCATG
>JASHSV010000305.1 GCA_030038535.1 Candidatus Acidiferrales bacterium | reverse complement strand
CGCTCCGATGGGCGCGAGCAGCACGGCGGCTAGGGCGGCAGCCAGCACCGCCACATTGCCTTTGGGCCGCGTCTGTTTGCCGCCCGTCATTGCGCGCCTTCTCCTTGTCCGAGTTGGGCTTTCGCAGGCGCCTGCGGCGCGGCCGCGCCAGAAGCACCTGCGTTCGCCCTCGCAGGCAGCCCGCCGCGCTCCAGGATCAGCTTCATCGCGTCGCTGATCGGGATGTGCACCACGCCGTGGCTGCGATCCACCCAGCCGTACTTATTGATTGCGTCGCTTTGCTCCGCGCGGACTTCGTCCAGGTCGCGCAGCGGTTCCACCTGGACGCGCGGCAGCGGCGGGAGCTGCCGTTCGCGCAGCGCTCGGAACGGCGCCGCGGGCGGCCCCTGATCCTGCGTCTGGCCGAAATAACCCAGGAGCCACCACATCCCTGCCCAGGCGACCACGAGCGTGAGCGCCAGCCCGATCGCAAACTTCACCAGGCTCGCCGGATTCGCGTCGCGGGTCTCGTAACCGGGCGTGCCACCGCCCGACGGGTTATGCTCCGTGCTCAACCGCTTCCTCCATTCGCGGATCGTGCAGCGGCACCAGCGGCCGCCCCTGCGCCTGTTTGGCAAATGCCCACAACCACAGCCCGCCAATCGCCGCCACCGCGAGCACATCGCTCAGGTGGATCGTGGGCGCCGGGAAAAACGACGGTGTAATGATCCAAAACACGTCGAGAGCGGACACGACAATCAATACCAGGGCCACCTTTGCCATAAGCTGCTTGCGGCGCTTGATCGGCCGGTTCAGCAGAATGAAGAAGGGCACGAAGAAATGAAATAGAAGCAGCAGGCCCGCCACCCACGACCATTCGCCCAGGCCGCGGTGGACGTACCAGGTGATCTCCGCCTTCAGGTTGCCCGCCCAGATGATCAGGAATTGCGAAAACGCAAGGTAGGCCCACAGCATCGTGAACGCGAACAGGAGTGTGCCCAGATCGTGGAATCGCGAGGGCGTGGCCACCTTCGCCAGGGGCTCGTGGTCGGCGAACCGGCTGGCCATGAAGATCAGGAAGGCCATGGCCGTGAATACGTGGACCACCACGAAAATGAGCCCGTACATCGTGGACATCCAGTCGGGATCGACCGACATCACCCAGTCGATCACCGCGAAAGTGGCCGTCAGGCCGTACAGAATCAATCCGGGCGCGCTCAGGGCTTCCATGCGGTTGTGCATTCCCGGGTCGCCTGTCTGGTCCTCCTCCATCGACCATTTGCTGAGCAGGTAGCCGAGACCGATCCAGACCACGAAATAAATCACCGCGCGCGTGAAGAAAAACGGCTGAGAAAGGTAGGTGGCTTTGAAGGGAGCGTGCTTGGCCGCCTCTTCGGCCCATCCCGCCCGGGTCCAGGGATACAGGCGCGAAATTCCCACCGCCAGCGGCAGAAACAGCACGGCCATCAACGCAAACGTCCGCGCTCCCGCCTCGCACAGCCGGCGGATCACGAATCCCCAGCCGCCGCCCGTCAAATGATGCAGCATCAAGAGCGCCAGCGAACCCAGCGGAAAGGCGAGCCAGAACACGTAGCCGTAGAGATAGGACCGGAAAAACTGGTCGCGGTCGGCTCCCACAAAAGCCATGGCCACGAGCAACACGGCCGCGCCCACGCCCACAATCAGCGCCGGCTTCTGCGCCTGCTCGAGCTGCACGTCGGGTAGATCGCTCAGGCTCATTTCGGCAACTTCTCCAGGTATTCCCGCTCAGCCGGCGGCACATCCGCCAGCGTCGCTGATTGGCTCAATTGCAGCGCGCGGATGTACGCCGCGATCCGCCAGCGGTCTTGCGGATTCACGCGCGAATCGTAGCCGTACATGTTTCCCAGGCCGTTCGTGATCACGTCGAAAAAGTGGCCCACCGGCGCTTCGCGCAGCCGCTGGATGTGATACGAAGGCGGCGGAGGAAACCCGCGCAGCACGATCATGCCGTGGCCCGTCCCCGCGGCGTCGTGGCAGGGCAGGCAATAGATGTTGTATCGCTGCTGGCCGCGCTCCAGATCCTGCCGCGTGATCGGGAATGGAAACGTGGTAGCCAGTTGCCCGTTCACTTTTCCCGTGTACAGGTGCTCGTCCAGCCGCAGGTGGCCACGCGCCACCGTGCCCGGCACCACGGGCCGCGCCGCGCGTCCGTCGCCGAAGAAGTCCGTCTTTGCCAGAGGGTTGTAGCGCGGCTGCTCGTGCATATCGAGCCGGCAGCCCGCGAGGCACACTGCGAGCGCGGCAGCGGCAATGCACGCCGCGCCGCGCCCCACGGCGGATTTTCCGGGCTCACGCTTCAACGTTGCTCACCTCGATCGGTCCCAGCCCTTGCAAGAATTCGCGCGTCGCGCGCGCGTCGAATTTGGGGTCGCGCGCCTTGATGCACAGGAAGAATTTGTCGCGCGAAGCCAGCGCGAAATTCGGCACATTGAACACGGGATGGTAGGGAGTGGGCAGTCCGTTCATGGCCAGCATTCCGAAGACGCACGTGAGAGCAGCGAACAGCACGGTCAGCTCGAACGTGATGGGGATGAACGCCGGCCAGCTATTCAGCGGCTTTCCGGCCACGTTCTGCGAGAAGGTGAATACGCTCCCGTAATACTGCATGCCGAATCCGGTGATACCGCCCAGAATCCCCCCGCACAGCACCACCAACGGCAGCGAGGTGTGATGGAACCCGACTGCTTCCGCCAGCTCCTCAATGGGCATGGGCGAATACGCGTCCATGCGCCGGTAGCCGGCGGCCGTCGCTTTGTGCGCGGCCGCGAGCAGCGCGTCGGGCGAATCGAATTCGGCCATCAATCCGTAGAGTTTCGGCCGGCTCATAAACCCTCGTTCATCCCTCCATTTCCGGATTCGGGTTGCGCACGCGCGCCAGATACGTGGTCCGCGGCCGCGTGTTCAAATCTTCCAGCAGCGCGTAATTCCGTTCCTGCGCCTTCAGGCGGGACACGCGGCTCTTTGGGTCGTTGATATTTCCGAAAACGAGCGCCTCGGTGGGGCAGGCCTGCTGGCAGGCGGTGAGAATCTCTCCGTCGCGCAGTACGCGGTCATTATCTTTGTCCGCTTCGATCTTCGCCGCCTGGATGCGCTGCACGCAGTAGGTGCACTTCTCCATCACCCCGCGGCTCCGCACCGTCACGTTGGGGTTGCGCGCCCCGTAGAGGCTCGGCGTCGTCCAATCCGAGAACAGCAGGAAATTGAACCGCCGCACTTTATAGGGGCAGTTGTTCGAGCAATACCGCGTGCCCACGCAGCGGTTGTAAACCATCTCGTTGAGCCCCTCGGTGCTGTGGACCGTCGCGCCCACCGGGCAGACGCCCTCGCACGGCGCGTTCTCGCAGTGCATGCACAGCACAGGCTGGTAATACACTTCCGGATTTTTCAAGTCGCCCGCGGCCTGGTCGCGGTAATACGTGTCCACGCGGATCCAGTGCATCTCGCGCCCGCGCGACACCTCCGTTTTCCCCACGACGGGAATGTTGTTTTCCGCCTGGCAGGCCACCACGCAGGCTCCGCAGCCCACGCAGTTCTGCATATCCACGGCCATGCCCCAGGAGTAGCCTTCGTACTTGAACCCGGGATAAAGAGTCAGCCCCGCCGTCTTTTCCTGCTCCTCGTCTTTCGCGAAGGCGGGGTTCTTCCGGAATTCCTCGAGCGTGGCCACGCGTACCAGGTCGCGCTCGCCGGCCGCTTCGCTCTCTTCCTCGCGCCTGTGCCCCTCCCTGTCGATGACGTGGTGATGCTGCGTGGCCGCCATCAGGTGCGAATCGCCCGTCTTCTCGACGCGCATCCCCGCTGCGACCCACATCGCGGTCGATAGCCGCACCTCGCCTGCATTGAATCCTTGTAAGTTGCCCACACGTCCCGCGCGTGTGCGCCCGTA
>JASHSV010000304.1 GCA_030038535.1 Candidatus Acidiferrales bacterium | reverse complement strand
CTGTGCAGTTCGTCTGGAACGTCAGATACACGATCATCGCCGCGCTGGGACTCGTCGTGATGGTCACCGTCGGCGTCGGTATCGTACACAGCACCGTATTCGTCGCCGGTGTCACAGTTCCGCACGCCACCGTGACAGGCCCGATGAATCCCGTGTTCGGCGTAATCACCAGCGGGAAGATCGCCGACTCGCCGGGTGTCAGTGTGACCACCGCCCCGTTCCCCCCCAGCGCGGTGGGCTGAACCGTGAACGCAAACCCCGCCGCCGTCGAAGCCCCGATCCCCGTCAGCGGAATCACCACCGGGCTCCCGGTCAGGTTCGTCCCCGCGATGGTCAGCGTGCCGTTCTCCGTCCCGGCGAGGGTCGGCGTGAAGGTCATCGCCACCATGCAGTTGGTTCCCGCGTTCACCGTCCCGCCATCGGTCGGACACGTGGTCCCCGCCGCCGCGAAGGCGAAGTCGTTGGCTCCGGCACCGGCGGTTGTCGTCGCGATCGAGATCGACGAAAGTTGGAGATTCTGGGTCCCCGCAGCCACCGTGATCGTCTCAGTGAACACCCCGGTCGTCATCCCCGGAGCTATCGCGCCGAAATTCACGCCCACTGCCGCCGTCGGCGCAAACGTCACCACGGGCAGCGCAGGCGTCCCCGTGCCCGTCAGCGTCACTGGGTAGGGCGTGGTCGCGCTGTTGTTCGCCACCTCCAGTGTCGCCGATTCCCCAGCCGTGGTTGAAGGCGTGAACGTGTACTCCACCGTGCAGTTCGCCCCCGCGGCGACAGTAATCGGCAGCGCGCCGCACGTGCCGGCACCGGCCGCTTGCACGAAGTCGGTGGCGTTTTCTCCCGTTGCCGTCAGCCCGCCCGTGATCATCATCGGAGCGCCGCCGGTGTTTGAGAACATCAGCGTCATCGCCGCGCTCTTCACCCCTTGGGTTTGGTTCCCGAACGCCAACGGGTTCGGCGCGGCCCCAATCGTCGGCGCCAGCACCGTTCCCGTAAGCGTGACAGTCACATTGGTCGTGCCATCACTTTCGAGGATGAGCGATTCATCGAGTGCCGTGTCGTTCGCATCTCCACTCGGAGCCGTGAACGTGATGATCACCGTGCAACTCTCCTGCGACCGCACGACTTGCACGCCAGTCGTCGGGAAGCAGGCGTTCGTCCCGGCAGCGGCACTGCCCAGCGACACGCTGAAATCCGGTGAGTTCGCTGAATTTGTCGCCGTAAACGCCATCGGCCCCAGGCCCGTATTGGTGAACGTGATTGCGGCGGACTGCGCTGACATGCCCTGCGCCACGGCCGTCGCGAAATTCACGGCCACACTGGCGGGAGAAGCTGTGCCAGGAGGCGGCGATTGGGTCTTCGCCAGATACAAGTGCGGGTGGACCGAGGGCGCCGGCTCCGTAGTCTGGCCGCCGGTGTCCAAGAACGCCGTCTCGTAAGGCGACACCACATACCCAGTGGAACCCCCGACCATCGCGGAAGGTGAAATCGTGAAGTGGCCGTCGGGCGGGTTGACGGTGAAATCCAGCGTCCCCGCAGCCTCGTCGAACTGAAGGTCTCCTCCGGTGTGGCTGTCGTCAATCGTAGGAATCAGCGCGCCCGGCATGGACACGCTGGCGATTCCTGAGAGGGCTTCGTGGGAATTCTGCAGCGTTTCCTCCACACCGAAGTAAAGATTCGATGTGAATGGAGACATAGAGAACGGAGCGTCCGATTGCAACTGGAACTCTCCGACGTTGACCGAGCTGTCGGCATCCAGAACGAAGCCCTGGTCTTGACCGATCAAAGCGAGATACACCGTATCGGGCCCGCCACCCGGTGTGCTCGCAAAGGTAATCGACCCGGTGCCGTTCGCAGCCATGCTGTAGGGTCCGCTGAGGCTCTGGCCTATGCTGACCGTGCCCGCGTCATTACTGTCGGCCGTGATGCTGAACGTCGGCGTGCCGTCCACCACGGACGTGGTAAACAGGCCGACCGCCGCTCCCGTTTCACCGGAAGGCTCTCCGGCGAACCACAGCACATCGGGCCCGGCGAGCGAACTGGTGCTGAAGGTTCCCGGATTCAGCTGGCGCACTCCCATGCCTATCGCAATCGGATTGTCGTCTCGCGCATCGAGCGTCATGGCCACACCAGAATTCGCGTCGATGATGTACACGACCACCGACGAATGTGCCGCGGTCCCCGTCATGGACCCGGCAGGCGTGACGGTGAACGTCTCGGTAAGCACGGTTCTCCCGTTCGTGTCCAGCGTGGTGTACGTGCCCGTGAGTCCGCTAACGTTGAAAATCGTTCCGCTGTCATTCGCCGTAAAGCTGCCCGAGGTCACATCGAGCGCGTTGTCAAAGGAAATGACTCCGACTTCGCCCAGCCGGTTCAGACCGGGGTACTGTCCCGAGAGGCCGTAGGCGAATGTTCCCGCGAACACGTTTTGATTGAACGAAGTCGGATCCTGCAGCTTCAGGAAGCCGGAACCGATCTGGTCGTTCCCGTCGTTGTCCGTGAACTTCGTCAGGCGCACCTCGTACGCGACGCCCCGGTGCACGCTGCCCACGGACATGGCGAAGTACACAGTTCCGGCGGTCGTTGTCAGCGCCATAAACCCGCGATTGTCCGGCCCAACGGAGTAGGTACCGGTAGCGGCAAGCTCCTGGCTGATTCCTGAAGCGTTATTGATGTCCACTACGCCGGTAAAGCTCCCGCTCCCGTTGAAATTCAAACTGCCGACCCCGCCACTCTCGCTTCCGCTCGATTCACTGAAGCTTTCCACGAGGAGCGCGTACTGGCCGTTGAGCAGCGATGCCTGTGTGTTGGCCGGCGCAGCGCCGATCGGCACCGAGACTGTCGCCGTGGTCATGTTGTCGGTCGCATCGGTCACCGTCACGTTGAACATCAATGTGCCGGTGGTTGCCGGGTTGCTGGTGCTATAGACATGTCCTGCCGACACGTTGCCGCTCGGCTCTGTTGTCATCGCAAAGCCGGCGGGCACCGCCGATCCGTTGGCCACCGCAAACTCGTAAGGCGGCGTCCCTCCCGTCACCTGGATGTCCGCGCCATAGGGAACGCCGACGGCTCCGGCCGGAAGCGTAGTCATCGTAAAACTGGCCAGAGAGGTGTTCCCCGTGCCTTGCAGGATCACGCTCTGCGTGCTCGGCACGGCGTTGTCTGTGAACTCAAGATTGGCGCTTTCCCCCCCTATCGTCGAAGGTTTAAACGTCAGCGTGACCGTACAGCTTCCTCCGGCCGGCACAGATCCCGCGGGATTGCCCAGCGCTCCTGGGCAAGTCGACGTCTTATCCTGGAAGTCGCCTGCGTTAGTGCCCAGAATGTGGTAAGCGGGGCTCATAAAATTTAGCGCGCCATTCCCGACGTTCATCAGGGTTACCGTCATTGCGCTGCTGGTGGCGCCTTCCGGCAGAGTGCCGAAATCAACCGAGGCAGGCAAACTCACCTGCGGGCCCATTCCCATGCCGGTAAAGGACACATATTGCGGGCTTCCCGTGACATTGTCGGTCACCTGCAACATCGTGGATTCCGCAGCGATGGTGGAGGGCGTAAAAGTGAACTGCAGTGTGCAACTCGAGTCCGCACTGATGGTGATGGGCAGATTGCCGCACGTCCCTGCCCCGGCCACCTGTGCGAAGTCCGAGGCATTCCCGCCGGTCGTTGCCAGCGCCGTAATCATCAAGGCGCTGGTCCCCGGATTGGAGAAGGTCAGCGTCGTCGGCGGCGTGCTCGTCACCCCCAACTCCTGCGTGCCGAACGGAACCGGGTCGGGCGAAATGGAAAGGCTCGGGCCGCTCGCCGCGGGCGTGCCGGTGCCGGACAAGCCGATGGGCTGCGGACTATACGGGGCGTTGTCCGTGACCAGCAGCGTGGCCGTTTCCGCCTGGGCCAATGACGGCGTAAACGTGTACTCGAGCGTGCAGCTCGAGCCGGCCGCCACCGTGATGGGCACCGACCCGCATGTGCCTCCTGCCACAAGCGCGAAATCTCCAGCGTTCGGCCCAACAACCATCAGGTTGGTGATCGTCAGCGCTACGGGGCCCGTAGAAGAAAACGTCACGATTATGGGCGTGCTCGCGGTTCCTTCCGCCTCGTTTCCGAAGGGGACGGCGATGGGCGTTGGCACAAGCGCGCCGCCGGAATTCGAGACTTCCCGCACCCGGTTGTTTCCATAATCCGCTATGTAGAGATTGGCGGCAGCGTCCACATGCGTGCCGGTGGGAAAGTTGAGCTCCGCCGAGGTGGCCGGCCCGCCGTCTCCCGAGAATCCTGTGGTTCCATTTCCAGCCACTGTGTTGATGATTTGGGTGGTTCCATCCACCCCGCGTACGCGGTCGTTCACTGCGTCGCCGATGAAATAGTTTCCGAAAATATCCGCCGTCACTCCGAATGGATCGTCCAGCATGGCGGCCGTGGCTGCTCCTCCATCCCCGCCGTATCCCGTCTGCGTATCTCCCGCCACGGTGTTGATGTAGCCGGCCACAAATCCTGCAGGAGGCGTGCAAGGCAAGGCCGGGTCCGCGCAATACACTTCACGAATCACCTGGTTGCCGAGGTCCGCGATGTAGAGGTTGCCTGCGCCATCGAATACCGCCTGGAGGGGGACATCGAGAGAGGCTGCCGTGGCTGGACCGCCATCGCCACCGTAACTGAACTCCTGCGGAATTCCCGCGAATGTGGTAATCGTCGTCGTTGCGTGGTCCACCCGGCGAATCACGCTGTCGCCGCCATCCGCGATGAACATGTTTCCGGACGAGTCGAACGCGACACTGTAAGGCCCGGCCAGCATCGCCTGGGTGGCCGGACAGCCGTCGCCAATCGCGTCGGTCGCCGCAGCGCAGTTCGCCGCGGCCCCGCCCGCCACGGTTGTGATTGTCCCCGTTGCCGCATTCACCTCCCGCACCACGTTCGCGTTCACGTCCGCGACGTAAATATTTCCGCCCGCATCCAGCGCCACATCGAACGGAGAATTGAGCTGCGCGCTCGTAGCCGGTCCGTTGTCTCCCGAGTATCCGGCTACGCCCGGCGTGCCCGCTACGGTGGTGATGTTTTGTGTCGTGTGGTCCACCATGCGGATCACGGAATTTCCCGAGTCCGCAATGTAAAGATCGCCCGCCGCATTTCCCGCCACCCGCGAGGGAATGCTAAGGCACGCGTCCGTGGCAGGAACGCCGTTCCCGCTGTACAGCGACAGCCCATCCCCTGCGAACGTGTTGATCTCGCCGGCCGAATCGCCGGTCGGCGGCGTGCATGTGATGTTCGGGTTCGCGCAGTAGATTTCCCGCACGCGATCGTCGTTGGTATCGCCGATAAACACGTCGCCCGCTGAGTCCACGCTCAGCCCGACTGGATAAGCTACCTCCCCGCTAGTCGCCGGGCCCCCGTCCCCGCAAGGCGACAATCCGGAGGCGCACGCCGTCCCGTTTCCGCCGAGCACGGAAATGATTTGCGTGCTCGCATTCACCACGCGGATCAGATTGTCGTAGCGGTCGGCGATATAAATGTTCCCCGCGCTGTCCACGCCCACACCGGAGAAACCGCTGAGCGCCGCGCTGGTTGCCGGACAGCCGTCGCCCAGGCCGTCGGTTTGGTTCGCGCACCCGCTGCCTCCGCCCGCCACCGTGTTGATTACCGGAGGACTGGCCGTGTTCACCATTCGCACTCGCGTGTTCCCCAGGTCCGCGATATACAAGTTGCCGCTGGTATCCATGGCCAAGCCATTCGGGTCAAATAAATCCGCCCCAGTGGCCGCCTGACCATCGCCGCTGAAGCCTGGGTTACCGGTGCCTGCATACGTGGTGATGTTGAGTGTCGAGTGGTTCACCACGCGCACCCGATAGTCGAAGGTGTCGGCGATGAAGAGATCGCCCGCGGAATCCAGCACCAGGCCGTTGAAGTAGGCAGATCCCGCCGAGGGCACCAGGTTTAGCGTCGCGCTCGTCGCCGCGCCCCCGTCGCCGCAAGCGGACGTGGAACTGGGGCAGGCTACCCCGGCTGTGCCCGCGTAAGTGGTGATTGTGCCCGTGACTCCGTCCACTCGCCGCACAACCAGGTTCTGAGTGTCCGCGATGTACACGTCACCGGAGGCGTCAATCGCAACCTCGGAGGCCCCGTTCAACTCCGCAGAGGTTGCCGGGCCGTTATCTCCGCTGTACCCGCAAAGGTCCATCGTGCCGGCAAAGACCGTCAATGTTCCCGAGGTGTTTACCTTGAAGACGACGCAGCGTCCCAAATCCGGGATGTACACGTTTCCCGCGGAATCCGATTTGGCCGAATAGATGAAATCCAGATTTGCAGTGGTCGCGGGGACATTCTTCGGCCCGCCGCCGGCGACTGTGGTGATGATGTTCTGCGCCTGTGCTGCGCCGGCGGCTGTCAGCAAATTGAGCAGGAAAATCGCTGCGATGCGGAAAGAGCGCACCATGCCCAGTCTCCCCGTGCGTCGCCCGTTTTTGGTTGCAGGCCGGAGAGCAGCCGCTGGTTTCCCCTGTTTCGCTATCGAACCAGCCTTGCCGGCCGCGCTCCACAGACTTAGGCCCTAAAAAGGCGCACCACGATAATAAACGGCCAAAGCCTAATCCTAAGGCCGGGCGGCTGCAAGAATAATTGCTTTCAGGAGTTGAGAACAGCGCCCCATGGGGACGCCGCTCCGTTTGTAGTGGAAGACTTCGAGGGAGGAATGCCAGCGCAGGGCTTTCGTGGTAAACGAGAAATCCCGAAAAGCCCGGCGACCGGTCAATTTCCGGTCGTGAGCACGGCGCGGAACTTTGCCTGTCCGCTCATCATGCGCTGGTACGCCTCATTTGCGCGCTCCAGCGGATAGACTTCGTTCATCGAGCGCACGCCGGTCAGCACGCTGAACGCCATCGTGTCCTCGGAATCCGCCGACGTGCCGGAATACCATCCCTTGATCGCATTCTGCCCGGTCAGAAGGCTGAGCAGATTGACCGGCAGCGGCCCCGCCGCCCCGATCACCATCAGCACGCCGTTCGCGCCCAGCCCTCCCAGCACCGCGCCCATGGCCTCCGCGCTCGTCACCGTCGCCAGAATTGCGCTGGCTCCGCCGAGTTTCTTCAATTCCGCCGCTGGATCCTTCACGGTGCTGTCGATGTATTCATGCGCGCCAAGTTTTCGTGCCAGCGCTTCCTTGTCGGCTCCGCGCGCGATTCCCACGGTGCGAAATCCCATTTTGTTGGCGTACTGAACCCCCAGATGGCCCAGGCCGCCGAGCCCGAGAATGGCCACCAGGTCTCCTGGGCCCGCGCCCGTATGGCGCAGACAGTTGAACGTCGTCACGCCCGCGCACAGCAGCGGCGCCGCTTCCACGGCCGATAGTCTTTCGGGAATCCGCGCGACCGCGCTTGCCGGCGCGATCATGTAGTCGCCATATCCGCCATCCGAGGTGAGGCCCGTAATCAGCGTGTAACTCTGACAGGCAAACGCATTGCCCCGGCGGCAGGCCGCGCAATACCCGCAATAACCTCCGTGCCAGCCGACGCCGACGCGGTCGGCGACTTTCCAACCCTGCACGCCCGCGCCAACAGCGTCAATCACGCCGGCAACTTCGTGTCCCGGCACGCGCGGGTATTGGATTCCCGGCCACAAGCCTTCTTTGACCGCCGCGTCGCTGTGACACACTCCGCACGCCTGCACCTTGATGCGCACCGCGCCCGGACCCGGCTGCGGAATTTCTCGCTCTACCAACTCAAACGCGGCCCTGGCCTGAGCCACCTGCATTGCTCGCATCTTCGCCATGATTCCCCCCCCGCAATAAACGACTAAGATGACCCCGATTCGATGCGCGATGGAAATAGGAAGGTGCGTGGCGGCGTACGCTTCAGGCTGCCACGTGTTCGAGGACAATCAGAGGAGGCGAATTATCGCTCGATGGCCAGCGCTACGGCGTTTCCGCCGCCCAGGCACAGCGCCGCAATTCCGCGATGCAGATTGCGCCGCTCGAGCTCATAGAGGAGCGTCACCAGGATGCGCGCCCCCGAAGCGCCGATGGGATGCCCCAACGCGACCGCCCCGCCGTTCACGTTTACCTTGGCGGGATCGAGATGCGTCTCCTGAATCACGGCCAGCGCCTGGACCGCGAACGCTTCATTCAATTCGTAGAGGTCCACGTCGCGGTCGCGATCCCAGCCCGTCTTTTTCAGGATTTTTTCGATGGCGCTGACCGGAGCCATCATCACCCACTTCGGCTCCACGCCGCTCACCGCCTGCGCCACGATGCGCGCGCGGGGCACGCGGCCCATCCGCGACGCCGTCGCCGCGCTCGTCACCACCACAGCCGCCGCGCCGTCGTTGGTGCCCGGAGCGTTGCCCGCAGTGACCGTGCCGTCTTTCTTAAAAGCCGGCTTCAGCTTCGCCAGGCTCTCCACGGTGGAGTCTTCTCGCGGCGATTCGTCTTTGCGGATCACCACCGGCTCGCCCTTCTTCTGCGCAATCTCGATGGGCAGGATTTGCGACTCGAAAAAGCACGACTTCAGCGCGTTCACCGCCCGGCGATGGCTCTCCACCGCGAAGCGGTCCTGCGCCTCGCGTCCGATGTTGTATTTCTCCGCCACCAGCTCCGCAGTCATTCCCATGTGATAGTTCTCGTACGGGTCCCACAGCCCGTCGATAATCATCGAGTCGAGCAATTGCGCGTGTCCCAGCCGGAATCCCGCGCGCGCGTTCGGCAGCAGGTAGGGACAGTTGCTCATCGACTCCATCCCGCCGGCCACCACCATCCCCGATTCGCCGGTCGTCACTCCCTGCGCCGCCAGCGCCACAGCCTTCAGTCCCGAGCCGCACACCTTGTTGATGGTCATCGCCGCCACGCTGGGATCGAGCCCGCCGCCCAGCGCCGCCTGCCGGGCCGGCGCCTGGCCCAGCCCCGCGGACACCACGTTGCCCATAATGCATTCGTCCACCTGCTTCGGATCGATCTCCGCGCGGCGCACTGCCTCAGCAACCACCTTGGCTCCGAGTTGCGTGGCGGAGAGCGGCGAGAGCCCGCCCTGGAATTTTCCAATAGGCGTGCGCACTGCACTCAGAATCACTGCGGAATCCATGGCGGCACCTCTTCTGCGGAATCCTGTTCGCGAAACAAAATGTTACGCCCCGCTCCCTGTCCGGTCAATTTGGGGCCGAGTGCCTGACTCCGCCTAACGCTTCCCCGGCCAATGTGTCCGCTTGACGCGCATCAGCGCCTGGTTCGCGGCGTTGGCATCCCGGATTAGATGCGGCAGTCTGGAGTCGATGGACACGGCCATCACGATTTTGGACCGGGAAGCCACGGCCGGCCTCGGCGAAATCCTCCTCCATCATCCGCCCGGGACCTTTGCGCCCACGCCCGCCAGCCTGATTTCGCTTCGCGCCATTGGCACGCATTCGCAACGTTTGCGCGGCATCGGAATCGACTGGGGCAGCGGCACGGGATGTCTCTCCATAGCTGCCGCGCGGATTCCGGCGGTGGACACCGTGCTCGGCCTCGAGATCGGTCCGGAAAACGTGCGTGCCGGGAGCGAGAACGCTGTTCGGAACGGCGTCGCCGAGAAGGTCGCATTCCTCGTTTCCGATTCCTACGAGCCGATCTCGCCACGAGACCGCGATCGCCTCGCTGGCCTCCACGGCAAGGTGAGTTTTCTCCTGGCCAATCCGCCGGCCAGCGGCTCCGGCGACGGATTCGAATTCCGGCGCCGCGTTCTGAATGGTGCGCGCGACTTTCTCTCCCCGGGAGGAGTCGTGTTTCTCAGCATTTCCTCACAATATGGCGAGCAAAGGATTCTCCAGCTCGAGCGCGATGCGCCTGGATTCGTCTATCGCTCGCTGCTGGCCAGCACCGATTGGGTGCCTTTCGATCTCGCGCGTCCTGATTTGCTCGAATGTCTGCGGCTGTACGCGGTTGTGGAAGAGATGGGCGGGCAGGTTTACGCGTTCAAGTGCCCGAGCGCGGTGAATGTCCTGCTCGATGCGCGCGGCGCCTTGCGGCGGTTCGAAGCCACGGGCGAAAGCCCGCTCTCGCGCTGGCAGACCCATCTGTTCCAGTATCAGCCCCGGTAGGGCCGCTGCGCGCGCGGGTCAGGGTGCGGCGAAATCTTGCGAGCTAAAATTTAGCGCGCAGAAATTCCACCAAGGCGTACCCGATCAGCGCCGCTATCGTGGCGATCACCAGGTTGGAAGTGGTGAAAATGTCCGACAGGGCCCAAAGCAGGCCTTTTTTCTGCCCCATACTGGATCGTTCGAACTCTCCCATCAGCAGATTGGAATAAAACAAGAATATGATGAACCCAATCTCGATCAACCCTCTCCACACACTCCTTTTCATGGCCGCGGATTATAGCCCCGCCGCCGGGTGATTTGGCTTTTGCCGAGGCTGCAGATTGCGCTTCGGCAGTTTTCTTCCCGGCGACACATTCGACGGGGCCTCCGGCCTCGACCCGCTTCCACCGCCCGCGCTACTATGCTGAAAATGACTGATCGGACCGATTCCAGCCCCGAGCCTCGCGGCCTCGAACTGAATGCGGAGCAATCGCGCGCCGTCGAGCACGGCGAAGGGCCGCTGATGGTGATCGCCGGCGCGGGTACCGGCAAGACCCGCGTGATCGTCGAACGTATCCGCCGGCTGCTCGAATCACTCCCTGAACTGGATGCCGGTGAAATCCTCGCGCTCACCTACACGCGCAAAGCCGCAGGCGAGATGGCCTGGCGCGTGCGAAAAGTGCTCGGCGAGCGCGCCAAAGGCCTAGTCGCCACCACGTTTCACGCCTTCTGCAAGGAAGTGCTCGAAGCGGCCATTCACGGGCTCCGCCAGATCGATGAGGTCGAACACTGGATCCTGCTGCGGCGCAATCTCGCGCGACTCGGTTTGGTCCACTACCGCCGCCGCTATGAGCCCGGCCAGTTCCTCACCGACTTCACGAAGTTTTTTTCGCGCTGCCAGGACGAGCTGGTCACCGCGGAAGAGTACCTGCGCCACGTGCAGGGCGAAGCCGCCCGCCTCTCCTCGGGCGCCGATGAGGATGCGCGCCGGGCCGTAGAGGAACAGCTCGAACTTGCCCGCGCCTATTCCGAAAGCGAACGGCTGCTGCGCGAAAAAAATCTGCTGACCTTCGGCGGCAGCCTGATGGAGACCGTGCGGCTGATAGAACGCGATGCGACGATGCGGGATGAGCTTCGCGCGCGCTTTCGCTTCATCCTGGTGGATGAATTTCAGGACACGAACGTCGCCCAAATCCGCCTGCTCGGCCTCCTCGCCGGCGCGCCGCGCAATCTCTTTGTCGTCGGCGACGACGATCAGGCCATCTACCGTTTTCGCGGCGCCTCTTTCGCCAGCTTCCGGATGTTCGAGCGGGAATTCCTCCCGCGGGCATCCGAATCGCGGCTGCTGCTCACACGCAATTATCGCTCCACCAAACGCATCCTCCGCCTGGCGGACGCCGTCATCCGGAACAACGGCGACGCCAACCGCATGTTCCCCGATAAACAGCTCGTCACCCACAACGCGGATGGTGACGCGACTCGCATCGCCGGGCTCGCCAGCGAAGCGGCCGAGGCGGAATGGATTGCCGCGCAGATCGAGACGGAGCACGCCCGCGGCCGGCCCTGGTCCACCTTTGCCGTGCTCTATCGCGCGCATGGCCACCGCGAAGAAGTCGTGGCCGCTCTCGAACGCCGCGGCATTCCGTTCGTTATCCGCAGGTTCTCCGTGTTCTCGAATCCTGTAGTGCGCGACCTTATGGCTGCCCCTCGCTGGCTCGACCGTCCCGGCGACAACGTAGCCTGCGCGCGCGTGCTCGCTGTTCCCCGCTGGGGGCTTTCGCCCGCGGAGTTGGTGCGCCTGGCCCAACGTGCCGGAAAGCACCCGCGCAAGTCGCTGTGGAGCGCGCTGGGCGCTGAAGAAGCACCGGCGCGGCCCGAATCGGAGCCGGAAGTTTTTCCGCCCCCGGTCGCTGAACTCGTGGCGGTTCACGCGCGCCTCAGCCAGATGGCTCGCCGCGAGCCGCTGCCCGCCGTATTCGACGAACTCGTCGCAGCATTCGCCATGCTCCCGCTCGCCGCGGAAGCCGATCGCCGCGCGTTCGCCGCCTTCCGAAGATTTCTTGAGGAATGGCAGGCGGCGCATCCCGCCGAGCGCCTTCGCGAGTTTCTCGAATACTTCCGCTATTTCCAGCAGGCGGGAGGCAGCGTGACCCTGGACGAAGAGCATCGCGGCGAAGAATCCCTGGAGACCGAATCGTCCGCGGGCGAGGCCGTGCAACTGATGACCGCCCACGGAGCCAAAGGGCTCGAGTTCGACCACGTCTTCGTCATCC
>JASHSV010000303.1 GCA_030038535.1 Candidatus Acidiferrales bacterium | reverse complement strand
TCCGAGCCTTCGAATCCGTGGATCGCCGGCGTTGCCTCTCTGTTTACTGATGAGTACTACCAGGCGGCGCGCAGCCGCCTGCGCCCCGGGGGGATGCTGGTCCAGTGGATCCAGGGCTATTCCATCTTCCCGGACGATTTGCGCATGGTTCTGGCCACCGTGGCGGCACAGTTCGAGAGGATCACCGTCTGGCGGGGCGAAGAACCCGATTTTCTGCTGCTCGCGCGCATGGACCGGACCCCCCTGACTCTCGACCGTCTGCGTACTCTGCTCCAAAATTCCGCCATCAGCGCCGATTTCGACGCCTTGAATGTGTCCGCCCCGGAAGGCGTGCTGGCCTACCACCGTCTGGACGATCAGGATCTCCGCCGGTTCGTGGCCGGCGTGCCGCATAATACGGACGACAACACTCTGCTCGAGTTTCACGCCCCCCGGGCCCTGCTCCGCCACGGACTCTACGAGGAGAATATCGAAACGGCGTGGAAAGCCAGGACGTCCACGCTCCCCCGCGATGTCCGAGTCGCCGACCCCCGCACTGCCTTCCTCTCCGCGGCGGATACGGCGCTCTGGAACGACGATTGGACGCGTGCGCGCAGGTTTCTTGACGCCGTCCAGGACTCTGCCCCCAGCGTGTTTCTTGAACTCCTGCGCGGCCGGTTGGATTTTGGAACCGAGGATTACGCCTCGGCCGCCGAGCACTATTCCTCGGCTCTACGCCTGGATCCAAGCGTCACCGCCGCAGCCCGCGGACTGGCAGAAGTGGCGCGGCACAACGACGATTTGGATACCGCCTATCTTCTCTACCGGCAGGTTCTCGGCCGCGAGCCCCAGAATCTGCCCGCGCTGGCAGGGCTCGTAAAGGTGTTGGATCGCAAGCACGAACCGGCCCAGGCCGCCGTCTGGCTCGCGAAGAAACTAGAACTGGATGCTGACCCCGATTCGTCCGAATTCGCTCTCCTGGGCGACTTTTTCGTCCAGACCGGCCATCGCAAAGAGGCTGTGAGTGAATATCAGGAGGCGATTCGCCGCGACCGATACTCCTATGCCGGGCATCGAGGTCTGGGCGACGTTTATCGCGCTGACGGGCGATGGGAAATGGCCCGCGAAAACTACGAATTCGCGGCCCGCTTTGACCCTGAATCCTCTGCTGACGTGTTTGCCGCGCTTGTGGATGTGTACCATCACCTCGGGCGCGAACGAGACACGCGCCGGGCGCTGGAAGAAGGCCTCCGGCTGTTCCCCGGCGACGCGACGCTCGCCGCTCTCTCCGCCTCCCACTAGTGCGCCTGCCCGGCTTCCCTCCGCTTGCACATCCGCCCTCGAACATGTTGAACTGCTGCGCGTGTCCGGGCGACGAGATATGCAACGGCGGGCGTGGCAGGTGCGGGCATGAGTCCGCGGCGCGCGCGCGTCGCTGCGGCTGCCTGTGAATTACTGACTAGTAAATATATACGCGGTCAGATCGCCGCCGGCCAGGGCTCTCTGCGTGCCGCGGGTATCGACCCCACCCCTGCCCTGCTCGAATCCATCTCCGCCTACATCGAGCTGCTTCTCCGCTGGAATCGCAAACTCAACCTCACCACAATCACCGACCCTCTCGAGATCTTGACTCGGAATTTTCTGGAGAGCTTTTTCGCGGCGCGATGGCTGCTTCCTGCGGCGGGGCGCTTATGCGACGTCGGCAGCGGTGCCGGCTTTCCGGGATTGGCGCTGAAACTAATCCTTCCAGATTGGCAAATCACGCTCATCGAACCCACCACAAAGAGGGCTGTCTTCCTTGCCGAGGTGGCGAGAAAGCTCGGGATGAACGGAGTAGAGATTGAACGCTGTCGTTGGCAAGACTCGCTGGTCGCTCCCGGCTCAGTTGATGCAATCACCTCGCGCGCGCTCGGCGGATATTCTGAGCTCGTAAAATGGTCCAGAACTCGACTAAGGCCATTGGGGTATCTGATCCTGTGGCTGGGGACGCGCGACGCGGAAGTGCTGACGCAATCCGACGGATGGCATTGGCAGCAGGAGATGGTTCCCGGATCGCGCGAGAGGGTCGTTCTGGTTGGGACGCCTCAGCAATGCTAAGAACGACCACGGTCGGACCAGCCGCAAGACGAGTGTTCCACGTGGAACACTTGCCCCTGCACGCCATGTCTGCTAGATTCCGACCATTGGCATGTGTGCGGCTGGGGGCGTAGTGAGCCGGGTCATCGCGGTTACCAACCAGAAGGGCGGCGTCGGAAAGACCACGACGGTTGTGAATCTCGGCGCATCACTGGCCGCTGCCGAACGCCGCACGCTGATCGTCGATTGCGATCCACAGGCAAACGCCACAGGCGCACTCGGTTTCCCTCGGAACCCTGCCCGCCGTTCGCTCTATCATGGACTCATTCTCGATGAGGCGCCTGCACGGCTCCTTCAGAAGACACAGATGGAGGGACTCGATCTAATCCCCTCCGACAAGAATCTGGCCGGCGCATCAATCGAACTCGTGGCTGTGGAGGACCGCGAATTCCGGCTGCGGACATTCCTAGAGCCGATTCGCGCCGGATATGAGTTCACCCTGCTGGATTGCCCTCCTTCGCTCGACTTGCTCACGCTAAATGCGCTCGCCGCATGCGACACGGTCCTCGTTCCTATCCAGTGCGAATACCTGGCGCTGGAAGGCGTCTCCGAACTCCTCGACACACTCATGCGCATCCGCCGCACTCTCAATCGCGATCTCGGAATCGAGGGAATCCTGCTGACGATGTATGACGAGCGGACCACGCTCTCGAAACAGGTAAGTTCAGATCTGCGCAGTTTCTTTGGTCAGCAGGTTTTCAAGACGGTGATTCCCCGTAACGTCCGCTTGGCCGAAGCACCGAGTCACGGTAAGCCTATTATTTTCTATGACATACATAGTACTGGCGCAGCGAGCTACACACAGCTCGCGCGGGAGGTCATTGCCAATGGCGAGAAACGCACTGGGCAGGGGATTGAGCGCCTTGATTCGGGAACCGGAACCGAAGCGCAGTCCCGAGTTTCGTGAACCGTCCGGAGCGTCTGGCGGGCGCGAGATTGACATTGACCTGGTTGACCCCAATCCGCACCAGCCTCGCACCCGTTTCCGCGAGAACGGCCTCGAGGAACTCGCTCAATCCATCCGCACGACAGGCGTGATTCAACCCGTCGTGGTTCGACCCGCTGGGCAGCGATTTCAACTCATTGCCGGAGAGCGGCGCTGGAGAGCCGCGCAGCGTGCTGGCTTGCATCGCATACCTGCAATCGTTCGCGAGGTGACTGACCATCAGGCACTCGAGATGACAGTGATTGAAAACTTGCAGCGCGAAGATCTAAACCCGGTTGAGCAGGCACGCGCGTTCGAGACGTTGATCACCAGATTTGGACTCACGCAGGAAGAAGCTGCCTCGCGCACGGGCAAAGATCGCGCCACGATCGCCAACTCCGTTCGGCTGCTCAAACTCGAAGAGCAGATCCTGACGTTGCTCGAAGACGGAAGACTCTCAGCCGGCCACGGGCGTGCGCTGCTCGCGTTCGAAACTCCTTCAGGTCGAATTTCGGCAGCCAAGCGTGCCGCCGATGGGAGGCTCACGGTTCGCGCTCTGGAGCGTCTAGCAGCACGGAGGCAAAGTCGGCCCAGAAGCATTGGAGACTCAGTATCGAGCGATCCGAACACGCGAGCCGCCATCGAGGACCTGCAACGCGAACTAGGCACACGAGTTACGCTGAGGCCGCCGAAAGGGAAGCGACCTGGCGCACTCGTGATCGAGTACCACGAAGACCGTCAACTCTTTGCCTTGTACGAAAGACTGCGAAAAAGCAGAGATGACTGAGGGCGGGAACGGAACAAGCTGATGAACTGTTTGACAGACTACGAAAGTAGTAGTCATCTGTTCCACCTTGACACCACGCCATTGCCCCGGTAGAAACGCTTACCGGCCCAGGAGGGGGGCTATGAGCTTGTTAGACCGCAAGGGATCAGCACCTTCGGGAGAATGGATCGGCTTCCTCGACAAGGGTGTGACCCTCGAAGGCAAGATTGAGCTTGCCGGGACGTTCCGCGTGGATTGCCACTTGAAGGGCACGATCGTTTCCAATTCCACCGTCGTGATTGGTGAAAATGCCAGGGTGGAAGGCGAAATCAACGGCAACCATGTGGTCGTTGGGGGACGCTTCGAGGGTGTGCTTTCAGCGAAGGGAAAGGTGGAAATTCTCGCTAAGGGCGTGATTCGAGGAGAAGTCCGCGCCCCATGCCTGGTCATTGAGGCCGGCGGAATCCTCGACGGCCGATGCCACATGACAAATGTGGAAGAAGGTAAGCAGCCTTTAACCATACCAATTCGAGCGGCCTCTGCCACTACCCCATCGAAGCCTGCAACCTACTGCTTTCTCCTGTCGCGCAAGTCCTCATGAACTGAGATGCACGACCGGCTTTCACGCGCATCGGTCTGACCATGCATATAACGCGACTGGAGGTCCCGGAATCTGATAGCTTTACCGCGCCAAGGAGACCCTTATGAAAGCAATCCGAGTGCATGAATTTGGGGGGCCTGACGTATTGAAGCTGGAAGAAGTCCCTCACCCGTCAGCCTCTCCCGGCCAAGTGGTTGTGGGGGTGAAAGCCATCGGCGTGAACCCGGTGGACACCTACATCCGCGCCGGCACGTACGCGTTCAAACCTTCGCTGCCTTACATACCGGGAATGGACGCGGCGGGCGTAGTCGAGGAGGTCGGCCAAGGGGTGACAAGGGTTAAGGAAGGCGACCGTGTGTACGTGGCCGGGTCGCTGACAGGAACATATGCTGCAAAGACTGTTTGCGCGGAGACGCAGGTGTACCGCCTGCCCGCCAAGATCCACTTCGCGCAAGGTGCCGCAGTAAATGTTCCTTATGCCACCGCGTATCGCGCGATCTTCCAGATTGGTGAAGCTCGGGCAGGAGAAATCGTATTTGTGCACGGGGCCTCGGGCGGCGTCGGCGTGGCTGCCGTACAGCTGGCGCGCGCCGCGGGCATGATGGTGATCGGCACAGCGGGGACGTCGAAGGGCCGCGAATTGGCCCTGCGAGAAGGGGCACATCATGTGCTCGACCACACGGCTGCGGGCTACCTTGAACAGCTCCGCTCGTTAACCGGTGGCCGCGGTGCGGACATCATCATCGAAATGCTGGCCAACGTGAATCTGGGCAAAGACCTGCCTCTCTTGGCTGCGCGGGGGCGTGTTGTGGTGGTGGGAAACCGCGGAACGGTCGAAATCAACGCGCGCGACATTATGGGTAAGGACGGGAGCATCCGTGGCATGTCGTTGCTCGTGGCGCCGGCGGACGACTTAGCAGGAATTCACGCCGCCATCTACGCAGGCCTGGAAAACGGAACTCTGCGTCCCGTGGTCGGCCAAGAGATGCCACTGGCAGAGGCAGTTCGAGCGCACAAGGCGGTGATGGAGCCTGGCGCGCACGGCAAGATCGTTCTGCTCCCCTAAATCAGAACGGCTACAGGCGCGTCCCTCGAGAGGCGGGCGCCATCATTGGAGAGCTGTGATGAAGGCATTCGAGGTCGTCGGCAATTTTGGTTTCGAAAACTTGAGACGGGTAGAACTTCCCGAGCCTAACGCGGGCCCCGGGCAGGTCGTTGTGCGGGTGCGCGCGGTCTCGCTGAATTATCGCGACCTGGTGGTCATCAAAGGCGGGTACGGTCCCCGGCAAAAGCTGCCGCTCATACCTCTGTCCGATGGTGCAGGGGAGGTCTCGGCAGTAGGCACGGGAGTGAAGCGTGTGAAGGTAGGCGACAGGGTGATGGGTTGCTTCGCCCCCGCGTGGCAGGAAGGACCCGTGACCCAGGAGAAAGTGGACTCATCGCTCGGCTGTTACGTAGACGGCGTCCTCACGGAGCAGGTCCTGTTCAGCGAGGACGCACTGTTGCCGATTCCGGCCCACCTTTCCTTTGACGAGGCAGCAACGCTGCCGTGCGCGGCTCTGACGGCGTGGAACGCTCTGTTCGTGGCCGACCACTTACAGCCGGGGGCAACCGTTGTGGTGCAAGGTACTGGGGGCGTGTCGCTCTTTGCGCTGCAGTTTGCGCGGATGGCCGGGGCGCGCGTGATTGCCACTTCGAGCAGCGACCTGAAGCTTACGCGGGCGCGCGACCTGGGAGCGAGCGCGGGAATCAATTACAAGACGACGCCGGACTGGGACAAGGAAGTGCGGAAGCTCACCGATGGCCGGGGCGCAGACCACATTGTGGAGGTAGGCGGTGCGGGAACGTTTAACCGCTCGCTCGGCTGCGTGCGCCTGGGAGGCATGATCAGCATGATCGGAGTGCTGGCGGGGGCGAGCGCAGAAGTTCGGACGACGCTCATCTTGTTTCGCGCGGTGCGAGTGCAGGGAATTTTTGTAGGTTCCCGGGCCATGTTCGAGGACATGAACCGCGCCATCTCCGCGCACCGCCTGCAACCGGTTCTGGACCGCGTGTTTCCGTTCGAGGAAGCGCCGGCGGCGCTACGGCACCTGGAAAGCGGCGCGCACTTCGGAAAAGTCGTGATTTCGATCTGAAGGTGCGAGCCTGCGCTCTCGGTCTTGTGACCCATGAACGCGAAAACCATCATCGAAGCCGTCCTGGGAATCGTGATTTTAGCGGTGGTGTTGTCGGACGCGTTCGAAGCGGTAGTCCTGCCGCGCCGGGTGACGCGCAAATTCCGCCTCGCGCGTTTCTTTTACATGTTCGCTTGGGGCATCTGGTCCGCCATCGGACGCTCGATGCGACCGGGCAAGTTCCGCGAGGTATATCTCAGTGTTTTTGGCCCTTTATCGATCCTATTGCTTCTGATGACCTGGGCGATAGGTCTGATTTTCGGCTTCGCACTGGTGCACGCGGCGGTAGGCGGCTCGGTAATGGCTTCCGGCGAGCCGATGACCTTTCTGCTGGACCTGTACCTGAGCGGCACAACGTTTTTCACCTTGGGGTTGGGAGACGTCCTGCCGCGCACCACGCTCGACCGCGTGGTGGCCGTGATCGAATCGGGAATGGGCTTCGGCTTCCTGGCGCTAATCATAGGCTACTTGCCGATCCTCTACCAGGCGTTCTCTCGCCGTGAACTCACCATCTCGCTGCTCGACGCCCGCGCCGGTTCTCCGCCAACCGCCGCGGAGATGCTGAAACGCTTCGGCCGTGAGGAAAATCGCGGCGCGGCGGTTGAGGTGCTACGGGAGTGGGAACGCTGGTCGGCAGACGTGCTGGAGTCGCATCTCTCGTATCCGTTGCTGGTGTATTACCGTTCGCAGCATGACAACCAGTCGTGGCTCGGAGCCATGACGGCAATTCTGGACACCTGCTCGCTCTGTATTGTGGCCTTCGAGAAACAAAAAACCTTGCAAGCGCGGCTGACATTCGCCATGGCCCGTCACGCCGTGACGGACATCGCACAGGCGCTCAACGCGGCTCCTCGACCCATCGAACCCGACCGGCTTCCCTCGGAGGAGTTCAAACGATTGTGCGCAGCGTTAGCGCCGTCCGGCATCGGTTTCTGTTGCGGCGGGCCAGCGGCCGCCGAAGCAGAAAAACGCCTCGGAGAATTTCGCGCCATGTACGAGCCGTACGTTAACGGTCTGGCGCTGCGTCTGCTTCTGCCTCTACCGCCATGGATTCCCGATGGCGAAGCGCATTACAACTGGCGCACGACCGCGTGGGAGCGCAGCCTGCGGGGAGCGGCTGGCAATGCACTGTTCGATCCGTTCGACGATCACGCCTGACGGAATTTCCAAATGATACGGGGGGAGCGATGAATATCGGGTTTATCGGACTGGGGAACATGGGGCGCGGAATCGCGGAGAATCTGTTGAAAGCCGGAAACTCACTGGCCGTGTACAACCGTACGCGGTCGCGCGCTGAAGCACTCGGCTCGAAGGGAGCGCGCATCGCGGCCACCCCGGCGGAATGCTGCAAAGGCGACTTCGTGTTTACCATGCTCGCCGATGATGCCGCGATGGAGGCCGTTGCGCTCGGCGATGGCGGCATTGTCGCCACGCTGCCTGCTGCCGCTGTGCACGTCTCGCTCAGCACCATCAGCGTCGCGCTCTCCAACCGCCTGGCGGAAGCGCACACGCGCGCGGGGAGCGCGTACGTGGCCGCGCCGGTGTTCGGACGGCCGGAAGCAGCGGCAGCCGCGAAGTTGTTCCTCGTGGCCGCGGGCCCTGCGGCTGTCCTGGCTCGCTGCCAGCCGCTTTTCGACGCCATTGGGCAGCGCACCTACGTGCTGGGAGAAAAACCGGCGGCAGCAAACGCGGTAAAACTGGCCGGAAATTTTATGCTCGCCTCCGCGGTGGAAAGCCTGGGTGAAGCGCTCGCTCTGGTGCGAAAGCACGACATCGCACCTGCTCAGTTTCTTGACCTCATCACCAGCAGCGTGTTTACAGCGCCCCCTTACAAGATCTATGGCGCGATCATCGCCGAGGAAAAATTCAAGCCCGCGGGATTCCTCCTTCCGCTGGGCCTCAAAGACATCCGCCTGGCTCTTGCCGCGGCGGAGGCCGTAAACGTGCCGCTGCCGCTCGCCAGCTTGGTGCGCGACCACATGATCGCAGCACTGGCACACGGCTACGGCGAAATGGATTGGTCCGTGATCGGAAAAATTGCGATGGAGAATGCCGGCCTATGAGCTCTACCCCGGAAAGGTACGTCAACATGCTGGCAGAAATCAGCAGGAGAATCGCCAGCGGTGACTCGCCGGCGCCGCCTATAGCGAAGTTGATCGGCTTCCGTCCGGTGTCCGCGGCAGGCGGTGAAGCGGTCTTCGAGATGGAGGCGGATGAACGGCATTGGAATCCGATGGGCACTCTCCACGGAGGTGTGCTCTGCGACATCGGAGATGCTGCAATGGGATTCGCCTACGCAACGACTCTCGCGGAGGGTGAATCGTTCACCACCATCGAGCTGAAAATCAATTTTCTGCGGCCGGTGTGGAAAGCCCGGCTGCGGGCTTCTGCGCACGTTGTGAAACGGGGACGGAAAATCGGCCTGGTGGAATGCGACATCACCGATGAGAAGGGCAATCTCGTGGCGCGCGCCAGTTCGACCTGCATGACGCTCGTCGGCGAGGAGGCGCGCAGCAGATAAAGGCACTCGACCGGCTCGCCCCGACGCTCATGGCGGAGTTCGCTCGAGCGCTCCACTTAGGAGGCGGCTATGATCGCGAGAATTTGGCAGGGCCGCACGCGGCCGGGAATGGGCGAGTCGTATTACGAATACCTGGAGAAGACGGGACTGAGGGAATACAAAGCCACTCCCGGCTTTCGAGGCGTTCTCGTGCTGAAGCAGCAGGCAGGAGACGCGAGCGAATACGTGCTGGTGACGCTGTGGGACAGCATGGACGCTGTACGAGGCTTTGCGGGAGCCGACCCGGAGCGCGCGGTTTACTATCCGGAAGATGATCGCTACTTCCCGGCAGAAGAGCGCAGACCCTACGTAAAGCACTACGAGGTTCTTGCGAACGGCTGAGGCTCTTGGACAGGACCCAGCCTCCTCCCGTTCCCGGCGATATCCCGCCGGGCGGTCGTCCCATACTATGCACCGCGATATACTGGCACGCGAACGATGCAGTAGTCGGAGGGCACTGCTTTGGCAGAGACCGTGAAACTGACGGCAAAAGCCAAAGCCGCCGGTTGAGCGGCAAAGCTGAGTCCCGGGACTCTGGACTCCGTGCTGCGCCGCCTGCCGCGGCAGACTGACCCAAACGTGCTCGTAGGCTTCGACACCTACGACGATGCAGGGGTGTATCTGCTCGGCGCCGGGGAGCAGGCACTGGTGCAAACGGTGGACATACTCACTCCCATCGCCGACGATCCGTGGGATTTCGGACAGATTGCCGCAGCCAATTCGCTGAGCGATGTGTATGCGATGGGAGGACGGCCCATCTCGGCGCTCTCGATCGTGTGCTTTCCCGAAAAGGAATCGGCAGATGTGCTGGAGTCCATCCTGCGCGGCGGACTTGAGAAAATGAGTGAAGCGGGCTGCACGGTGATTGGCGGCCATTCCGTGCGCGACGAGGATTTGAAATTCGGCTACGCCGTCACTGGACTGGTGAATCCTGCGCACGTATGGCGGAACGCCGGAGCGCGGGCGGGCGACGTGCTCGTGCTCACGAAACCGCTCGGAACCGGGGTGTTGGCCACGGCACTCAAGCAAGGACGCGCAGCGGATGAGGAAATGGCCGCAGCAATCGCCTCGATGGCGCGCCTGAATCGTGCCGCCGCTGAGGCGCTGCAGGACGTAGCTACCGCAACTGGAGGCCCCGGCGGCGCGGGACCCGTTCACGCCGTCACCGACATCACCGGTTTCGGCCTACTGGGTCATGCGCGGGAGATGGCCGCGGCCAGCGGCGTTTCCTTCGAGTTCGAGCACGGCAAAATTGCGCTTCTCCGGGGCGCACTCGAGGCCGCGCGAGGTGGTTTCCTGGCCGGTGGGTTGAAAAACAATCGTGAGTTTGTGGGCGGATGCGTGGGTTTTGAGGATTCCGTCGCGGAAGAGTTCCGAAACCTTCTGTTCGATCCTCAGACTTCCGGCGGCCTGATGGCAAGCCTCGCATCGGAGGCTGTGCCGGGGGCGATGGCAGCTTTCGAAGGGCGCGGCGTGGCGGCGCGCGTGATCGGTAGAGTGATTGCGAAATCGTCGCCATTGCTCCGCGTGGTGTAGGACTTCCAGCCTCCCATGGATCCCATCACGCATGGACTTTCGGGGGCCGTGCTGGCGCGCGCGGTGATTCCGAACCATCCTGACGAGCGCATAACCCGTACAGCGCGCTGGACGCTGATCCTGGGCTCCATCTTTCCGGACATCGACGTATTCGCCAGCCCGTTCGACCCGGACCATTTCGCCACCATCCGGATTCATCGCAGCGTGACGCATTCGCTGGTGTGCCTGCCCGTGTGGGCCTGTCTGTTTGCGCTCCTGGCGGCGTGGTATTTCCGGCGGCGGGCAATCCCATCGCCCCCGCGCGCAGTGCTGGGCGTGCTGTTCGGTGTCGGCATCGGGTTGCACATACTGTTCGACTGCATCACGTCATTCGGAACGATGGTTTGGAGCCCCGTCTCATGGAGCCGGGTTCAGTGGGACTGGACGTTCATCGTTGACCTTGCACTCACGGGGGTTCTGCTCCTCTTCCTCTTGTTGTCCTGGGTCGCGGATCGCGCGGAGGGCCAGAGGCGCCGGGCAGTGTGGATGTTCGTGCTGATGAGTGCGCTTGTAGCTGCATATGCTTGGGGGAGCTCTGCTCTGGGCCGGCCTACGCCGGTGGGGGTGGCAGCGGC
>JASHSV010000302.1 GCA_030038535.1 Candidatus Acidiferrales bacterium | reverse complement strand
TGGAAGCGCTGAACCTGCACGCTGCGGCGCTGCCGTTCATCGTCGTCGCGATGATCGCGGCGCTCGTGATGCTGGTGTGGCGCAGGCGTTCGGCGGTGGTGAGTGCGCGGCGCGAGCTGGTGGAACGGCAGTCGCAGCAACTGGCCATGGCGGTCGGTTTGCCCGCCGCGCGCGAGTTCGAGCGGCTCTACTACGTCATCCAAAAATCGCAGCAGGGCTACCGCGACCTGATCGACAGCTTCGACGATCCCGTTCTGGCCGTTTCGCTCCAGGGCGACATTCTGGCCGCCAACCGCCGCGTGATCGAAGTCCTCGGCCACCCGTTCAACGAAGTGATCGGGCGCCGGATCGACGAGTTTGTGAGCGAGCCGACGATCGCGGAGGCCACGGCGGCGCTGCCGCGGTTCGAGGAGCGGCGGCACTGGTTCGGCGTGCTGCGCGTGCGGCTGCGTCCTTCTGGCGAGCTGCGCTTCTACGACTGCGTGCTGCACGCCGTGGTGCGCGACGGGCGCACCGTGGGCGTGAGCTGCCTGGCGCGCGACGTGACGCAGGAACGGCAGAACGAGGCGCGGTTTGCGGAATTGTTCAGCTCGCTGCAGGAAGGCGTGTATTTCACTACGCCGCAGGGGGAAATCCTGGACGCGAATCCTGCCCTCGTGCGGATGCTGGGCTACGGCTCGCGTGAAGAGCTGATGAACAAGAACGCGAAGGATTTGTACCTGAATCCGGAGGATCGAGCCACGGACAATACGCTGCTCGAGCAGCAGGGCCGGTTGGTGGGGCGGGAGGTGGTGTTGCGGCGGAAGGACGGGACGGCGGTGACTTGCCTGGACACGGCCACGCTGGTGCGCGACGCGGCGGGCCGGCCAATGCGGTACCAGGGCACGCTGGTGGACATTACGGCGCGGCTGGAAATGGAGCGGTCGCTCAGGGAGCAGCAGGAGTTTGCGCGCCGGCTGGTCGAGAGTTTTCCGGACCTGATCGTGGTGCTGGACCGCGAGGGAAAATTCACGTTTGTGAGCAGCCGCGTGCGCGACGTGCTGGGAGTGGCGCCGGACGAGCTGATGGGAAAGCGGTACGGGCCGCGGGCCCATCCGGACGACGTCACGCCCCTCGACAAGTTTGTTCACGACATCCTGAACGGGGTAAAAACGAACGAGACCCTCGAATACCGCTCGCGGCACCACGACGGCTCGTGGCGGATGTTGCGCGCAACGGCGGCGCCGCTTTCGGATGCGAGCGGGGCGGTGACGGGCCTGGTGGCTTCGCTGCGCGACGTGACGGAACTGAACCGGCTGGAACAGCAGGTGCTGCAGAGCGAAAAACTGGCCGCCATGGGGCAGATGATCGCGGGCGTCGCTCACGAGCTGAACAATCCGCTGACGGCGATCCTGGCCGTGAGCGACATGCTGCGCGAGCACTCGGAGGACCCCGGCCACAAGCGGCAGCTCGAGCTGCTGCATCAACAGGCGCGGCGGGCGGCGGACATCGTGCAGGACCTGCTTTCGTTTGCGCGGCCGCCGGCGCCGCGGAAAGGGCGCGTGCAGCTCGCGGACGTGCTGCGGCGGGCGCTGCATCTTCACGAATATTCGCTGCGGCGGAACAGCGTGGCTGTGGACTTCTTGCAGGAGAAGGGAATTCCGGACGTGCTCGGCGACGCGAACCAGCTCATCCAGGTGTTTCTGAACCTGGTGGTGAACGCGGAGCAGGCCATACGCGAGGTGCGCGAGAGCGGGACCATCCGTGTGCGCATGGGACGCGGAGCGGCGGGCGAGCCGCAGGTGTGGGCTTCGATCCAGGACGACGGGCCGGGCATCCCCGTGGACATTCTGGAAAAAATCTTCGATCCGTTTTTCACAACGAAACGGCCGGGCCGCGGGACGGGACTGGGGCTGAGCATTTCAATGGCAATCGTGAAGGAGCACGGCGGAGAAATCCAGGTGCAGCCGGCGCCGGGAGGAGGCGCCGTGTTTCTGGTGACGCTGCCCGCGGCGCGGCCGGGTGAAGAAGGCGACGCTCCCGCTCCGGCCGCGTGACCGGCGTGCTCAGATATTCCTGCGCAATAGAATGTGTGGAGTGATCCGCGGTTATTTCTTCGGTGAGGCGCCGGCGGGAGCGTCGATGCCGAAATCCCAGATATAGAGATCGATGCCCTGTTCGGGAACGCTTTCGACGAAGGCGTACTCGCCGGGCTCAAGCTTCTGGCCGAGTGTGTAGCGAAAGGTGCCCTGGGCGACGACCCAGTCGGAGAGGGGAATGCGAGTCTCCTTCGAGCGGGTCTCGTGCGCGATGTTGGTGAGGAACGCGGTGATGTGGCGCTCGCCGCTGTGGACCTGGGCGCGGACGAGAATGATGGCAGGCTCGCGCTGGTCGGCGGTGCGGAAATAGAACTCGGGCTGCAAATCGCGGATGCGCATTTTGGCGTGCTCACCTTTGAGCGTCACGTCGTGTTTGGTGGGCACGACGGGAACGGGCGTAATCACCTGTACGAAGAGCTGCTTCATGCTCATGTGCGAATTAGCCAAATCCTGGTTGAGGGACGCGATGGTTCCGTTGGTGACAAGGTAGAAGCCGGGCGCGTCGGGGAGGAACAGGCCGGGAGCGATTTCGATGGAAGTATCCACGGTGAGGGAGACGGCCCGCTCGTGCTCCTTGATTTCTTCGAGCTTCTGGTCAATCTGCCTTTTTCGTTCGGCGCCTTCCGCTTCGCCGCGGTGCGTGGAATCCCAGTCCACGAGATCGTCGGGAATTTGTTCCCAGGCGCCGCGCTCGACGCTCCAATAGCTGACGCGGCCATTCGCGACTTTGTATTCGCGGACGAGCAGGTAGTTTCCGTCTTTCAGATAGAGGCGAGTGCCTTGCGGGAGGGGAACAGGAATCGTCTCCGCCTGGGTGGTGGGCGCCGCGGGGGCGGGCTTATCGGGCGCAGGCGCGGGCTGCGAAGGCGCAGGCGGCTGCTGCCCGAGCGCGAGAGCCACCGGCGCGGCCACGAGTGCCGCGCACAAGCAGCGAAGAGTGGATGCTGCGTTCATCCTCAATCGAATTCTACGGCTTCCGGCTCCCGGAGAACGCCTGAAGGGAGGATGCGCCGTGCGCACCGGCGGGTTTTCTCAGCCGCAGGGATCAGCGCTCGATGCGCACACCCTTCCAAAAGGCTACATGATCCTTGATCTGATTGGCTGCCGCGCTGGGCTCGGGGTAATACCAGGCGGCATCGGCGTTGCGTTCGCCGGCGACCTCGACATCATAGTAATGCGCGGTGCCTTTCCAGGGGCATTGCGAGGTGGTCTTGCTGGGCTTGAAGTATTCGCGATGGAGGGATTGGGGCGGGAAGTATTGATTGCCTTCCACCTCGACGGTTTTGTCGCTCTCGGCAATGACGGCGCCTTTCCAGACGGCTTTGGACATGGCTAGATCCCTCCCCAAAAAAAACGATATGCGCTCAGACGGCAATCCACAAACTCTGCGCGAAGGGCCACTCGGAGTCCACCCACTGGGCCTCGCAACGATAGCCGGTGCGGCGGCTCATTTGGACCAACTCGCCGCTGGAGTACTTGTGGCAGCTCTCGGTCCAGATCGTTTCGCCCTTGGCGAAGCGCACATCGAGCGAGACCCGGGGGATGCGCACGATCTGGTCCGCGGAGGATTGCAGATGCATCTCCACGCGGCGCTCGCGGCGGTCGTAGCGGACGAGATGGTTGAAGCGGGCGAGATCGAAGTCGGCGCCCAGCTCACGGTTGACGCGGGCGAGCAGATTGAGGTTGAAGGCGGAGGTGACGCCGGCGGGATCGTCGTAGGCGAGGAGCAGACGGTCCTCGTCGTTCTGGAGGTCGGCGGCCAGGAGCAGGGCATCATCCCTCTGGAGGATTTGGCGCACGCTGCGGAGGAATTGATCCCCGGCGGGCCGGTCGAAGTTGCCGATGGTGCTGCCCAGGAAGAGGACGAGAAGGCGCATACCGGGGCGGCGACGGGCAGCGGCTTCCAGCAAGCCGTCCAGATAGGCGCGCTCGAAGCCGACTATGCTGACGGATTCGAGGCGGCCGAGATCGGAGTCGCAGCGGTCGAGCGCCGAGCGTGAAATATCGATCGGGTAGTAATTCACGTTCTGCTTCCTGGCCAGCGCTTCGAGCATCCAGCGCGTTTTTCGTCCCGTGCCGCTGCCCAGCTCCGCGACCATCACCGGCCCCGGAATGAGGCTGATAATTTCTTCGGAGTTTTGCTCCAGGAGGCGGGCGCCGGCGCGGCTGAGGCCATACTCCGGGAGGAGGCAGATGGCTTCGAACAGCATGGAGCCGATCTCGTCGTAGAGATACTTGGAATAGAGCTCCTTTTGTCCGCGCTTGGTGAGACCTTCGCGGACGTCGCCGGCAAAATCAGCCAGGGAAATTGCCGCGAGCTGTTCGGGGGCGAGCCGTGCGGCTTCGATCATGGGTCAGGCCTCCACGCAGCGGAAGGTCGCGTATACATAGGGATAGCGCGGCTGGAACCAGTTGCGGAAGGGCCGGCGAAGGAAACAGGCGGCGGTGCGCGCCGACCCGCCTTTCATGACGAAATGGCGGCCGTCGAAGAAATCTGCGGAGTAGCCGGGATAAAAGGGAAACGGTTCAAAGCCGGGAAGAGGCCCGAAGGGAGTGCGCGTCCACTCCCAGCCGTTGCCGAGCAGGTCGTGCACGCCGAAAGCGCTCGCGCCTGCGGGATGCGCGCCGACGGGCGCAGGCTCCCACTGCGCGGCGTCGAAATTCCCGAACTCGGGTCGCGGGGCGGCGTCACCCCAAGGGTAGAGACGCTCCGGGCCCTGCGGAGTTCCGTAGGCGGCGCGATGCCATTGCACCTCGGTAGGGAGTGATTTGCCAGCCCAGCGCGCGTACGCGGAAGCTTCGGCGTGACTGACATACACGGGACAGTCGGCTGGCAGAGGAATGCGTTCGAACGTTCCGCGCCAGAACCACTCGTTGCCGGAGCGCTCCCAGAAGAAGGGATGACGCAGGCCGCACTCCTCTTTCCAGCGCCAGTCTTCGGGGAGCCAGAGGGTGCTCTGGTCGTAGCCGCCGGCGCGGACGAAGCCGAGGAATTGCGCGTTGGTGACGGGATAGACGTCGATCGCAAATTCGGGAACGTCGACGGAAGTCTCGTCGAATTCGTTGTCCCAGCCGAAGGGAAATTGCGCGGCGGCGGAATGGGAGGAAATCGCATCGCCGTTGCGGCGCGGCTGGCCGAGCGTGGCCGTTCCGCTCGGGATGCGCACGGATTTTGGCGCGAAGGATGACGGAGGCACGGACGCGGGGGCGGCGTTCTCGATGCCGCGTTTTTTTTCATAGGGCAACTGGTGCAGCAGATAGGCAAGCGTTTCGGCGTGCATCAACCGGTGCTCGATGGCCACGTGGAGCAGGGTGCCATCGGCGAGGCCGAGCGTAGAGGCGCGAATCGAACCGCGCGTATGCAGGGCATCGTCCAGGCGGCGGCGGCACTTCTCCACATAACTGCGAACCACGCTTTGGGGCGGCCAATCGGCAGGCCTATCGGAGGGGAGATTGCCGTGTGTGGGATCGATGCCGAAGGCGAAGAGGCGATCAAAGCTGGCGTCGTGCGGATCGAGAGCAAATGGGCCGCGGCCGAGCAGGTTCCAGTCGAAGGCTTCCAGGTGGCCGAGATAGAAGATCAGACGGTGGCGCTCAGGGATGGCGCGGTCGTAAAGGGCTTCGGGAGCGATGAGGGAGAACAGGGCGTCCGTATGGGCGCGCGCGTCGCGCAGGCGGCCCAAAAGGGGCTGAAGGGTCTCCGTAGCTATTGCGGGTGAAGACATGAGGTCACCAGGGTGGAGAGGGTGCTCCTTTTGTATCGTGGCTGGTGTGATCCCTACAAGCGATATTTCCGGCTGCCCGGCAGCGGTCCAGCGAAAGGATCCGGCCGGGCCGGACGCTTGCCGTTCGGACGACTTTGCTTTGATGCGCGGGAGCGCGCTCGGGAGACGAAGGAAAAAAGCGGTGCGTGGGGGAGCCGGGACCCAGCGGGGAACGCGAGACCGGTGTGACGGAGGATGTCGATAGAGCAGAGCGGACGCGGCGACGTGTGTTAGAGTGCGGCGTTTCCCGGCGATGCAGCTCGACGGAGGGAAGGCGATGCGCTCATTTCGTCTTTGTGTTCTTGCGTACATTTGCCTTGCGGCGCTGCTGCCGGGGCCGGCCTGGGCTCAGGCACCCTCATGGGAGCTGACGCCGGTGGCGGACGGGGTTTATGCGGGGATCGGGCGGAACGGGGCGTTCGGGAACTGCGCCGTGGTTGTGAACCGCGACGACGTGCTGGTGGTGGACAGCAGCATGCGTCCGAGTTGGGCGCGGGAACTGATCCGGCAGATTAAGAAGGTGACGGACAAACCGGTGCGGTACGTGGTGAATACACATTGGCATCCTGACCACACGCAGGGCAACCAAGCATTCCTGGAGGCATACGGGCCACAGGTGGAATTCATCGCCCAGCGTTATACGGACGTAGACATCACGGGCAAGGAATTGCAGTACATCCAGCAGACAGTCACCGACTTGCCGGGGCAAATCGCGAAGATGGAAGCATCGCTGGCGAGCGGCAA
>JASHSV010000301.1 GCA_030038535.1 Candidatus Acidiferrales bacterium | reverse complement strand
AAAGAGCAGCTCCGCGGCGGTCATGAACCGGGCGCTGCCGCCCTTCAGGCCGGTTTCACGCGCTTCCGCCCTGTCATCATGACCGCTCTCGCCATGATCATCGGCATGTTCCCCATGGCCATCGGCCTGGGTGAAGGCGGCGAACAGAATGCGCCGCTCGGCCGCGCCGTCATCGGCGGTCTCATTTTCGCCACAGTTTCCACCCTCTTTTTTGTGCCTGTGGTTTTCAGTTGGATTCACGGCTGGCTCCAGCGGGAGAGGTCCCCGGCTTGAGCCCCGCGCTCGCGGGAAGGGAACTGGTTTAGGAGGACGGATCTCGAAGCAGGGCCCAAAGGAGTGATGGATGGATTCCGAACACAATCACGCCGCCAGCTCTCACGCGCAACCTGCCAAGCGCGGCGGCCGCCTGGCCCTTTGGCTCGTCGTGTTTGCCATTGTTGTCGCTGCCCTCGTGGCTGCCGGAATCATCCCCCGCCTCAACTCCCGTGCCGCCCTCCGCACGGAAACCGACCAGCTCGCCACTCCGTCTGTCGTCGTCGTACGCCCCAAGCTCTCCCAATCCGCACAGGAAGTCGTTTTGCCCGCCACCATAATGCCCTGGACCGATGCGCCCATTTACGCCCGCACCAACGGATATCTCCGCCGCTGGTACGCCGACATCGGGGCCCAGGTTCGCTCCGGCCAGCTCCTCGCCGAAATCGACACGCCCGAATTGGACCAGCAGCTCAGCCAGGCCCGTGCCGATCTCGCCACGGCAAAAGCTAACTTCGAGCTCGCCGGCATTACTGCCGCGCGCTATCGCGACCTCCTCAAAACGGATTCCGTCTCCAAGCAGGATGCCGATAATGCCGAGGGCGACTATGCCGCAAAGCGCGCCATCGTTCAGTCCGCGGACGCCAACGTCAAGCGCCTCGAAGATCTGCAATCCTTTGAGAAAATCTACGCTCCCTTCGATGGTGTGATTACCGCCCGCAACATCGACGTCGGCGCCCTCATTGACGCCGGCTCCAGCGGTGGCGCGGCTCCCGCCCGCGAACTCTTCCACCTCGCCGCAACTCGCCGCCTCCGCGTTTACGTCAATGTTCCCCAGCCCTACTCGCAGGCCGCCCGTCCTGGCCTCACTGCGGAGCTGCGTCTCCCCGAATTTCCCGGCCGTCATTTCACCGGCACTCTCATCAACACAGCCAGCGCCATTGACCTGGCCACGCGCACACTCCTCGCCCAGTTTGAGGTTCCGAATCCCTCCGGCGAGCTCCTTTCCGGTGCCTACGCCGAAATGCACCTCAAGCTCGCCGCCGACCAGCCGGCCTACATCCTCCCCGTCAATACGCTACTGTTTCGCTCGGAAGGCCTGCGCGTCGTCGCCGTCGGCCCAGACAGCAAGGTCGTTCTGATGCCCATCACTCTGGGCCGCGATTTTGGCAACGAAGTCGAGGTCATCACCGGCCTGCATGGCGACGAGCAGGTCATCAAGGACCCGCCCGATTCCATTGTGCCTGGCGAACTCGTCCGCGTGGTTCCCCAAGCGCAAGTCCCGGAGAAACCGTGAACTCCTCTTCCCAGCGGCGTCTGTGCTTCACGCGCAGCCGCGTCCTCATTCCGGCAGCACTGGCGCTGGCAGCGCTGCCATCTTTTCTCTCCTGCACCGTCGGTCCCGATTACAGACGCCCTGCCGCCACCGTTCCCGCCTCCTACAAGGAAGATTCCAACTGGCATCCCGCTCAGCCCAGCGACACGGCGATCCGCGGCAAATGGTGGGAGCTCTTCGGCGATGATTCTCTCAACGCCCTCCAGGAACAAGTCAACGTCTCGAACCAATCCCTCAAGGCCGCGGAAGCCCAATTCCTCCAGGCGCGCGCCCTCATCCGGCAGGCCCGCGCTGGCTACCTTCCTTCGCTGACTGTCTCGCCCTCCGCCGCCCGCATCCGCGAGTCCGGCAACGAGCCCTTCGCCGGGCCCGTCACAGCGGGCGTCACGCAGAACGAATACATCATTCCCTTCGACGCCTCCTATGAGCCCGACGTCTGGGGTCGCATCCGCCGCACCGTCGAAAACGCTCGTGCCGGCGCCCAAGCCAGCGCCGCCGATATGGAAACCGTTCGCCTTAGCCTCCACGCCGAACTCGCCCTCGACTACCTTCAGGCCCGCAGCCTCGACGCCGAGATCGGCCTCCTCGACTCCACCGTCACTTCCTACGAGCGCGCCCTCGAGCTCACCGAGAGCCGCTATCAAGGCGGCGTGGCCTCTCAGGTCGATGTCGCTCAGGCCAAGACCCAACTGGAAACCACGCGCGCCCAGGCCATCGATCTGCACGTCCAGCGCGCCCAGCTCGAACATGCCGTGGCCGTCCTCATCGGCAGGCCGGCCTCCGATTTCACTTTGCCCGTCTCACCACTCGCCGCCTCGCCCCCCTCCGTTCCCGTCGGTCTGCCTTCTCTTTTGCTCGAGCGCCGGCCCGACATTGCCGCTGCGGAACGCCGCATGGCCGCCGCCAACGCCAATATCGGCGTGGCCCGCTCCGCCTATTTCCCGGCCATCGGCCTGAACGTTGCCGGCGGCTTCGAAAGTGACATCATCACCACGCTCATCCAGGGCCCCAGCAGCATGTGGTCCTTCGGTGCAGCCGCCATGGAGACTTTGTTCGAGGGCGGCCAGCGTCGCGCCGCCACCGAACAGGCCCGCGCCGCTTACGACGAAACCGTCGCCGACTACCGCCAGACCGTCCTCACCGCTATTCAGGAAGTCGAAGACAACATTGCTGCCCTCCGCGTCCTCGAACGGGAAGCCGACACGCAGCGCGTCGCCGTGGATGCTGCCGAGCATTCCCTCGCCCTGTCCAACACGCGCTATCGCGGTGGCGTCACCTCGTATTTGGAAGTCACCACGGCGCAGTCCACCGCGCTCCTCGATGAACGCACAGCCGTTCAGATTCAGGGTCGGCGCATGACCGCCTGCGTTCTCTTGATCAAAGCCCTGGGCGGAGGGTGGGACGCAGCCTCGCTTCAATTCGTCGTCTCTAGGCCCGCGTTCGGCGCAACGTCAGCCCCGGGAGCGCCCTGAATGTTTGTCGGAGCCTGCCCTTGGACCCACCGTCCCGGTGCCTGCACGTGTCCCTTGCCATTCCGGGCGCTTTTCGGATTATCATGTGATAGGGGTGGAGCGAGTCGGGTTCAGGAAGGCGTAACTCTACGGCGTTCAATATCGTCTTATCCTTATCGTAATGCGGTTCAGCCCTTTGGCCTTGGCCGCGCATAGGTGTGCCCTGGTGGTGGCATCGGTTCTCATAGTTGCGGACTTTTGCGGCGATCTTGTTTGGACGAGATTATAAGGAGCGTGTGAATGTCCTCATCACCCACTCAGGGAAGCTTCGCCTCCGATTCTCACGGCGCTGCACCATCCTCGCGGTCCGGCCGTAAGACCTGGATCATCGCCCTCCTGATCCTCGGAGTCTTGGCATATGTCGGCTGGCGGATTTTTGCCCCCTCCGGTCCCAGTTCGCAAGCTCAGAGTACCGGCGGTGGCCGGAACAGGATGCCCGTTACCGATGTGCCCATCCGCTCCGCTACCGTCCACCAGGGCGATATCGGTGTTTACGTTTCTGCTCTCGGGACCGTCACTCCCGTTTACACCGTCACCGTAAACGCCCGCGTCCAAGGCGAGATCATGCAGGTCTTCTATCGCGAAGGCCAGATGGTCCACAAGGGTGATCCGCTGCTCGAAATTGATACGCGCCCCTACCAGGCCGCCGTCACCCAGGCGGAAGGCCAGTTGGCTCACGATCAAGCCGTCCTCAAGGAAGCGCAGATTGATTACGAGCGCTATAAGGCCGCCTACGATCGCAATGCCATCGCCAAACAACAGCTCGACGACCAGGAGCAAACCGTCAAGCAGGACGAAGGCACCGTCAAGAACGACGAGGGCCTGCTCGCCAACGCCCGGGTCAATCTGGTCTACTGCCACATCGTCTCGCCCATCGATGGCCGAGTCGGTCTGCGCCTGGTTGACCCCGGCAACATCGTCCAGGCCAATAGCACCACCTCGCTCGTCGTGGTTACCCAGCTTGAGCCCATCACCGTCATCTTCAATGTCGCCGAGGACTACCTTGGTGACATTCAGTCCCAGCTCCGCCAGGGCAAAACCCTTGAAGTGGACGTCTTCGACCGCGCAGTCCAGAAGAAACTGGCCG
>JASHSV010000300.1 GCA_030038535.1 Candidatus Acidiferrales bacterium | reverse complement strand
CCTGGCTGCCCGCCAAGCGCTCGCTGCGCAGGATACGGGCGGGGGCTTTGTCGAGAGTCACCGCCAGGTCGTCGGCGCCTAGATTCTGGGGCACCGTGCCGCCATGCGCGGGAATCGCCGTAACGACCATTTGAGCGGGCACGCTTGCGGCGTTCGGGGTTGCGACGGGCGGCGCGGCGACTGCCGATCCCAAAGCCGCCGCCATGATTGCAACGAAAGGAGCTTTAGCCACAACGCCTCCCATAAACTTAGATGCAAGGACAGAGGCTGGGGTTGCCCGCACTAACGCCGAGCGTCAGCGTGTATGGGCCAGGATGGAATCGGCGATGGCGGGCAACGGCACCACCCGATCCACTGCTTGCCGTTTGATAGCTTCATTCGGCATGCCGAAAACTACGCAAGTGATTTCATCCTGGGCGATGTTGTAAGCTCCGGACTCCTTCATCTCCCTCATCCCGCGCGCTCCGTCGTCGCCCATGCCCGTCAGGATGACGCCTACGGCATTGGGCCCGGCGTAGCGAGCCGCCGAACGGAAGAGCACGTCCACTGATGGCCGATGGCGGCAGACCAAGGGGCCGTCTTTGATCTCCACGTAGTAGCGTGCGCCGCTGCGCTTGAGGAGAGTGTGATGATTTCCGGGCGCAATCAGCGCGCGCCCGCGCAACACCGTATCGTTCGACTCAGCTTCCTTCACCGTGATCTTGCACAGGTCGTTCAGGCGGTTGGCGAAAGCGCGGGTAAACACCTCCGGCATATGCTGCACGATCACGATCCCCGGCGCATCCGCAGGCAGGCGTTCGAGCAGCTCTCGCAGGGCCTCGGTCCCCCCGGTGGAGGCGCCGATCACGACCACTTTCTCGGTGGTTTCGAGCATCGCGGCCGAACCTGCCGCCGCGGGCGGCGGGGCCAGAACCGCGTCCGCGGTCAGCTTGGGTTCCACCGTTGGTTGCTGCCTCACCGGGCGCAGCCGCGCCACCGCCGCCGCCTTGACGGCCTCGCACAGCAGCACCGTCGATTCGGTGAGAAAGCGCTGCGTTCCGAGTTTCGGCTTCGCGATCACATCCACGGCGCCCAATTCGAGCGCGCGCAGCGTGCTCTGCGCCCCCTGCTCCGCCAGGCTGGAACAGATGATCACCGGGATGGGATGCTGGCTCATGATCTTCTCGAGGAAGGTGAGTCCATCCATGCCCGGCATCTCGATGTCCAGCGTGATCACGTCCGGCACCTCGTCGCGAATGCGTTCAGCGGCCGCGAACGGGTCGCCGACGGCGCCCATCACCTCGATGTCGGGATCCGAGGACAGCACTTCGCCGAGGGTGCGTCGCACGACAGCCGAGTCGTCCACAATCAGTACGCGTATGGGAGCCGCGCTCATAGCGCCGCGTCCTCGCTTCCGTCGCCCGCGCCATTCCAGGCCTCCAGCCGGTAGACCAGCACTTGTCCCGTTAAGGTGTCGAAATGAATTCGCCGGCCGCGCTTGCCGCCCACGTCGGAAGCGGTCACGAGGAATCCTTCTTCGGCCAGGACCTCGGCCGCAGCCTCGCGATTCAAGGCCCCCACCGTGGGCCGGCTGCTGCGCTCGCTCAGAAGCGGAAGCACGTCGGCGCCGCCGAACACCTTCACTTCGACCTCGTCTCGCCGCGCCCCGAGCGCGTCAAACTGCCGCGCCAAATAGCGAATGCTAAAATCCACGTAACGGGGGCCTTCCGAGGCGCTGAAGCGCTCCGCCAATCCCCGCGGGGCCCGCGGCAGGACGCCGTGGCACAAGGCGCCCGCGCCCAGGCGCGCGCTCCAAAACGTGACTCCCACGCACGATCCGAGCAATGTCCGCAGGATCGAGGGAGTCCGCGCCAGATACAATTCTCCCGGATGAAGCGTCAAATCAGGAATCGCTGGCGCCGGTTCGCTCATTCCCGTTTCCGGTAGGCCGAAGGAGCCACGGCCAGCAAAGGCAGGTCCATCCCCTGCAGCGACTCGGAATGCCCGGCGAAGAAGTAGCCCCCCGGCGCAAGTTGCGCGGTGAGCTTCTTGAGCAGCCGCTCCTGGGTCATCCGGTCGAAGTAGATGATGACGTTGCGGCAGAAAATGATCTCCGGCTTGCGCGGCAACTCGAAATGGTCGTCCATGAAATTGATCCGGCGGAACTCTACCAGCTCGCGCAGTTCGGGGACCACCCGCACCAGGTCCGAGCCGCGGTCGCGGCTGCGCATGAAATATCTGCGCTGGAATGCGGCCGGAACAGGCTTCACCGCCTCCGCCTTGAAGATCCCCATTTGCGCCTTAGCAAGCACCTCGGTTGAAATGTCGCTCGCGAGCACGCTGAAGCGAAATCCGGGCGAATTGGCCGCATGCTCGCTCAGCACCATCGCGATCGTGTACGGCTCTTCTCCGGTGGAGCAGCCCGCGCTCCAGACCAGCAGGGTGCTGTGGGCGCCCGAGCGCGCCGCGAGATCAGGAAGCGCTTTGGATACTAAGTAATCGAAGTGGCCGGCCTCGCGGAAGAAATCCGTCTTGTTGGTGGTCACCACGTCGATCAGGTGAACGATCTCGTCGCCGCGCTGTGCGTTCCGAAACAGCCGCTCGCAGTATTCGGCAAACGTCGCGAGCCTCAAGCTGCGAAGCCTGCGGCGCAGCCGGATTTCGAGCATGGTTTTCTTCTCCGATCCGAGGTGGATGCCCGACTCGTCGTAAATCAGCGCACGCAGCCGCTCGAAATCGGCGTTGCACAGCGTTTCGTTCGTGCTCATACCTCACCCGGCAAAGGGGCCGGGCCGGTCTTTCGCTCGCTTACTCGTCTTTCGGTCGCTCACCCGTCTTTCGCTCGCTTACTCGTCTTT
>JASHSV010000299.1 GCA_030038535.1 Candidatus Acidiferrales bacterium | reverse complement strand
GAGCATCTCTTCATCGCCTCGGCCCACAGCTACATCCTGCTGTTCACCTCCAAGGGGCGCGTCTACTGGCTCAAGGTGTACGAAATTCCGGAAGCGGCGGCGGCCACGCGCGGCAAAGCCATCAACAATCTGGTGAAATTCCAGGAAGACGAAAAACTCACCGCTCTCGTCGCCGCGCGGAACCTCGAAGAAGAAGGCCGCTACGTCTTTTTCGCCACCAAGCAGGGCACCGTCAAGAAAACAGCCATCGCCGAGTTTTCCAACGTGCGCTCCACCGGCATCATCGCCATCAGCCTGGAGGCCAAAGACGAGCTGATCGGCGCGAAACTCACCGACGGCAAGCAGATGATCTTCCTGGCCAGCCGCGACGGCCAGGCCATCAACTTCCGCGAGACGGAAGTCCGTGCCATGGGCCGCAACGCCGGCGGCGTCATCGGCATGGATCTGGCCAAAGACGACTACGTGGTGAGCATGGAGACGGTCCAGCCGGACTTCAAGGCCATCGCCGAGAAGCACAAGAAAACCACGCAGAATCTGGACGAGTTGGAAAACGACCAAATCAAGGATTCGCTCACATCACTCATGTTGACCGTCTCCGAAAAGGGCTACGGCAAGCGCACGCTCCTGGCCGAGTACCGCATCACGTCCCGCGGCGGCAAGGGCGTGGTCAACATGAAGACCACCGACCGCAACGGCCAGGTGATTGCGGCATTGCAGGTCGCGGAAGAGTCCGACGTCATGATCATCACCGAGCACGGCAAGGTGATTCGCGTGCATGCCAGCGAAATCCGCGAAGCCGGCCGCTCCACCCAGGGCGTTCGCCTGCTGCGCCTGGATGAGGGCGACCAGATTGCCGCTGCCGCCGCCATCCTCGAAGAAGAAGAGGCCGCCAGCGACGCCCCCAAGAAGTAAGGACGCGTTCTAGGCCATCGGTCTCCCCGCGCTGCCGTAGGGCCGGAACTGCGCTAAAATCTCGCCCCGATGGGCGAATCCCGCAAACGGAAAATCCATAAGCTCGCCGCGCCTCGCGAAGCCGGCAAGGCCCCGCGCCCGCGCAAAGGCGCCGTTACGCTGATTGTGGCCGTGCGCGCTCGCCCGGGTCGCGAGACGGAGCTGGAGAAGGAATTGCGCGCGCTTGTTGCCCCCACCCGCGCCGAGCGCGGCTGCATCGCCTACGACCTCCATGCTTCTTCCGACGTGCCTGGCCTGTTCTTGCTGCGCGAGATCTGGACCAGCATGAAGCATCATCAGAAGCACTGGGAAACGCCGCACATGAAGATGTGGAGTGAGAATCGCGGCGCGCTGGTGGAAACGCGCGAAGCCTCTTTCTGGAAGCCCATTGCCTAGGAGCCGGCGCTATGAATTACACACGCGTCCTGATGGCCATCGTTGCCGCCGGCGTCGCAACCATGTTCACCGACTGGCTCTTCATGGGCGTTCTGTTTCACAGGAAATATCTCGCCTATCCCGAGGTCTGGAGGAAAAAGCCCGGCGAGCCGGATTCTGCGATCATCCTGTGGTCGCAAGTCGTCAGCCTGGTGAGCTGCGCCGCATTCATCGTGGTTTGCGCGCGATTCCACGTCGATACGTGGAGCACCACGCTGAAGCTCGCCGCGGCCGGATGGGCCATGGGACCGCTGCCCATCCTCATTCAAAACGCCATCTGGACAAAGGTCCACCCGCTGATCACCATGGCGCACGTGGCGGGCTGGCTGGTTCGATTTCTGGTTTACGCGGTTTCGGTGCGGCTCCTGATCGCTTAGCGCACCCCTCGGGAGGATTATGCCAACTCGCAAGGATTCCAGCCGCGCTCTCTTGCGGCACACTGTGGCAACGCTCGCCTACCGCGCGGGCAAGGCGGTGCGCGGTGCGCCCGCGGAATACGCGGGATTCCATGCGGCGCCCGGCGTTCGCACGCCCGCGGAAATTCTCGCGCACATGGGCGATTTATTCGATTGGGCGCTTTCCATCGCCAGCGGCAACGAAAAGTGGAAGAGCGCGGCTCCGCGCGAGTGGGACGCGGAAGTGGCGCGCTTTTTTGCTGCGCTCCGGGCCTTCGACAAATACCTGGCCTCCGGCAAGAAGCTCCACGCCACCGCTGAGCGATTGCTTCAGGGACCGGTGGCCGATGCGCTCCAGCATACCGGCCAGCTCACCATCCTGCGCCGGGCCGCAGGCGCGCCGATTCGCGGCGAGAATTATTCGAAAGCGGAAATCGTCGCCGGACGCGTGGGGCAAAAACAGAAGCCGCCGAAGCGCGAATTCAACTGAGCACGGGCAGCCACGCTCGGCCGTCCCGTCCCGAGCTCCCGAAGGTTCGGGACGGGACCTCGGGACGGACCGTGGGCCTTCACTTCCCCGGCTCCCCGCCTATTCCAGAAAATACCCCGGCCGCGCGTGCACTTTCATTCCCGGCCGGTCCACGGTCACGCTGATTCGGTGAAATCCGGGCTCGTTGCCGGCCACCGGGCGATACCCGATGGTGTATTGCGCGTGCAGTTCGCCCGCGATCTGGCTCACCACCTTTTCGATGGTGCGGTCCTTGAACGCGGCCAGGTGCTCTCCGCCCGTGGCAGCGGCGGCCAATTCCAGATAATTGTCTTTCACTTTTTCCTTCACGTGCTGGATCGCCCACACGGCCGCCGCGCCCAGGTCCGCCGACGTGTTCTCAATCTGCACGGTCGAAGGCGTTTGAACAATTCCAGGAGGGCCGGGCATGGGGCTGATTCCGGGAGGATACGGGGACGGGTGCTCGCGCGCCTCCGCGCGCAGCTCGGCCGCCGTGGTCGAGAGTCCCACGCTGTAGATGGCCACGTTCTGGAGCTGCGCCGCGCGCATCACTTCCCCCAGTTTGGTCTCGCTCCCGGTGTCCACCGGCTCGGCCATGGCGAGGATTACGCGGCGCCTCTCCCGCGGCTGGCGGGAGAGCATCTCCACTCCGCGCGAAAGCGCGTCAAAGAGCGCGGCGCCCGATAGCCCGCCCGGCAGGTGATTCATGGCCCGTTCGATGGCGTCCCCGCTCGAAGTGAACGCCTGGACAAGGTTGGACGTGTCGTCGTAGCTCACGATCGCGGCCTGCACGTCTCCCGGCATCACATCCTGCGAGAAGAGGATTCCGGTTGCGCGCACCGCGGGCAGCAGCGGGTCCACGCGGCTGCTGGTTTCTACCACGATCACAATGGAAAGCGGATCGCCCCCCACGTCGAAGTGCTCGATCTTCTGTTCCACTCCGTCCTGCACTACGCGAAAATCATTTTCCCCAAGCGAAAGATCAAGTTCACCCTTCCGATTCCGCACCGTAACGGGAGTGGAGACCCAGTCCACCGTCACGCGCAGCGCCGCTTTCGGAGGCTCCTGGATGTGAACCGGCGGCGGAATCGGGCCGGGCGGTGCTTGCGCGCGCGCCGCAGCCGCCGCGAGCCCCAGCGCCGCGGCCATCATCGTCATCCGTGCTGCGCAATGCATTCCGCTGCCCTCTGGGAATTGTGACGCAGACGCCGCGCCGCAGGTTATCTCGCTCCGGCGCGGCAACTTCTCGGCATCAGTCTGTGCTCCCGGCCGTCCCATGTCCAGCCGATTCCCCCGCCGAGCCTGCGCGCGCGCTGCCCGGCAGGAAACTCCGCCGCACGCGCGCGTTCGCCCCGCGATTCGCAGCCGCTAGAATGATCGAGTGCACACCCGAAGAATTCCTGGGAGAGAGACGATGACCCGCCGAACCCCCCGTCACGAAACCAAGCCGGCTTACCAGGAGGGAGAGTTCATGGAGAGCGTCGCGGCGCGTCCGCTGCGCATCCTCGCGGAGTACCTCGACCCTCTCACGCGCCTGCGCCACGCCGGCGTGGCCGACACCATCGTCATGTTCGGCTCAGCCCGCATGTTCCCGATGGAGCATTCCCAGGCGCACCTCAAGCGCCTCCAGCGCACACCCTCCCCGCGCCGCGCCGACGCCAGGCGCGAGCACCTCCGCCGCCTGCACCAGGCCCACGCCGCCGTGCACATGTCCCGCTACTACGAGGAGGCGCGCCAGCTCGCCCGCCGGATTACCCAGTGGTCCTCCAAGTTCGGCGACAAGCCGCGCCGCTTCGTAATTTGCTCCGGAGGCGGCCCCGGCGTCATGGAGGCCGCAAACCGCGGCGCGGCCGAGGCGGGCGGCAAATCGATCGGACTGAACATCCAGCTCCCGCACGAGCAGTTTCCCAACCCCTACATCAGCCCGGAGCTGAACTTCGATTTCCATTACTTTTTCATGCGCAAATTATGGTTCGCGCAGCTCGCCAAGGCCCTCATCGTTTTTCCCGGCGGTTTCGGCACCATGGACGAGCTTTGGGAGATGCTGACCCTCTTGCAGAGCGGCAAGCTCCCGCACCGCAACCTCATTCTCATTTACGGCCGCAAGTACTGGGATGAGGTGCTCGATTGGCGGGCCATGGTTCGCTGGGGAACCATCAGCGAAGCCGACTACGGCCTGCTCCAGTTTGCCGACACGGTGGACGATGCCTTCGAGCGCGTGCGCGCCGAACTGGAAGCGAATCATCTGAAGGTCGATCTCGACTGGATGGGCTAGCCGTAGCGGCACGACCCGCTACGGCGGGTCGTGCCCTATTCTCCCAGCCTCACGATGGAAAACGAAAACGCCGGCCCCGCACCTGCGGGACCGGCGTTCTCTTCGTTCGAACTTCGCTGTAATTGTAATTCTTTAGTTCTTGCTGACCAGCGCTTCCGGCAGAAACACGGCCTCAAAGCGCTTCTGCTCGTCCTGGTCGTGCACCAGCACGATCGGGGCGAGGTGCAGCGGCCGGTGGCAGCCCTTGCAGGCCGTCATCTCCCCCTGCATATCCTGGAGAAACCCGTCAGTAAAGCGGTACTCTGCTCGCGAGCGGCGGGCCTGCTTCTGCCCCTGCGTGCCGCAATGCGGGCAGGTGTAGACAACGGGATCCTCCAGTGGGTCGCGATGCAGCGCGGCCCAGCCCGTGTAACGAACCCCGACAGTCTCGGCGGAACGAACCGACATGAAGAATGCCTCCTGCCTATGTATTCTCTTTCCGATTAGATAGATGCCACAGAGCCCATCATTGTTGCATATTCGCAACACTTTTGGTGCTCGATTTTTCTCCAATGTGCCCTTTCTAAGTCATTGAATATCGCCATCTTACAAGCTGCCAATCCTCCGTCAGCCATTCCTAGCCCCCGAATCGCCTCAGAGGCACATGCTCCTAGCAGATACAGTCTGCCAGGAACCCACCCTCCCCTGTCGGTGTCCATAGTCACAAGGCTGCGCAACCTTGTCACGACCGGGGCCAGTAAGGGCCCCAGACGAGGCACATGAGTCCGCCGGGGGGCTGTCGCCCAAGCTTGCCCCAACATCGCGCGACGCCCCCGCAGCTCGTGCCTCTACGCTGGAGGAGGCGCGCCGATGGAACCTGCGGACCGCTTCTCTCGCTGTTTGCTGGATCAGAAAAATGAGGACAGCCGTCAGGCTCGGCGGCTTCGCCGCCACACCATCCTCATTGCCATCCTGATTCAGGCCCTTGTCTTGGGACTGCTCATGTTGCGGCCGCTGTTGGGCGCCTCGGCCGGTCGGCTGATGTCCGCCCGGTTCATCCCCATGCCGCCATGGCGAGGCGCTCCGGAATCTCCCACGCCCGAACGCCCGCGACCCGCTTCGGTGCATCACGTCCGGCTCAATCTCTACATCGCGCCCGCCGAGATCAGGATTCCTCCGAAACCGCAGGATGTGACCTTGCACTCGGGCGACGCGCCCGACATCGGGCCCGTCACGGACACCCCGGGCGGTTTGGGCCCGGGCGACCCGCTAGGCCCGCTCCCGAACCTCGGCTTTCCGGGTAGCGGCCGGCCGATTCCACCTGCACCGCACGAAACCGAACCGCCGCCACGAAAGCCCAGGCTCGTGCCCTCCGAAATCGAGGAAGCAAGGCTCATCTCTCGAGTTCAGCCGGTTTATCCCTTCCTTGCCAAACAGGCCCGTCTGCAAGGGACCGTTCTCATCCGCGCCATCATCGCCCGCGATGGCAGCGTGGAGTCCGCCGTAGTCGTCCGTGGACATCCTGTGCTTGCCCAGGCGGCCAGGGATGCCGTCCTTCTCTGGAAATACCGGCCGACTCTGCTCAATGGTCAGCCCGTCGAAGTCGAGACGCTGATTACCGTGATTTTCATTCTCCAGTAGCGCGCCATCCATCGAGATTTCATTCGCGCGGGCCGCGCGAATCGTAGGGGCACGACCCGCCGTGGCGGGTCGTGCCCCTGCACGCTACAATTGGCCCCCGAAGCACAGAGACCATCGAGGAGCCTGCGGATGGGCGTCGAAATTCCCACGGATTATCTGGCTCGCCTGCGCCGCCGCCTGCGCGAGAAATCTTTGTTCCACGGCGAGGTCACGCTCTCTTCCGGCAAGAAAAGCAGTTACTACATGGATTGCCGTCTCACCACTCTCGATCCCGAAGGCTCGGTGCTCATCGGCCACGCCATTCTCGAATTGCTCGCCGGGAAAGGCATTCGCGCCGACGCCATCGGCGGCATGAGCATCGGTGCCGACCCCATCGTGTCCGCGGTCGTCACGATGAGTTCGCTCCAGGGCCGCCCGATTCGCGGTTTCCTCGTCCGCAAAGAACGCAAGGAGCATGGCCGCCAGAAACTCATCGAAGGGATCGAACCGGGCTCGGTGAGAAATGTAGTCATCGTGGACGATGTCTGCACCACCGGAAAATCCACGTTCGATGCCATCGCCGCCGCGGAGAGCGAAGGCATGAAAGTGGCTGCGGTGATCAGTCTGGTGGACCGGGAAGAAGGCGGCTCGGACGACCTGCGGAAGAAATATCCCTACTTTGCAATCACCACGGCGCGCGAATTGCTCGCAGAAGCTGCGGCTTCCGGCTAGGCGTCAGACCAGCGGCTCGCCGCAGTGTTCGGCGATGGCTTCGCGTGTCTCGTCGCGCAGCCGCAGGATTTCCTGCCATCCGTCCCCGTCGGGAAAAATCGCCGGGCTCACCGTCAGCGTTACCCGCCCGCCGGGGCGGGCCAGCACGGCCGTGTCCGGCAATAGCTGCCGGGTCCCCCGCAGCGAAATCGGCAGCACCGGGCATCCGCTGGTCACAGCAGACTTGAACGCCCCGAGCTGGAACGGCCGCAGCCCCGCAGCGGGCGTAAACGTGCCCTCCGGAAATATCAGTATGGACTCGCCGCGCGCGAGTGCTTCCGCCAGCGCGTCCGCCTGCTTCAAGCGCGCCTCGCGGCTCTCGCGGACGAATGAGAAGTGCCCCAGTTTTTTCAGAATCCCGCCGATAAATGGATACGACATCACTTCCTGCTTCGCCACGAAGCGGTATTTATAGGCGCCGAGCAGCGCGAGCAGCACCACCGCATCCGTATAGCTGGCGTGGTTGCAGGCGATCAGCAGTCCCCCGCGCGAAGCTTCGCCCCAGCGCGTCGCCAGCGCGTCGAGATGCTCCTGGCCCGCCAGCTCGATGGGCACGCCCACCAGACGGAAGAATAGCCGGTTGAGCGCGCGGCTGATTCGCGCGCCCAACTTGCGGCTTGGAATAATGTGCAGCTCCGCCCACACAATCATCGCCAGCAGGCCAACCATCACCAGGAAATACACGCCGTAGATCGCTTCCACCGTCCGGCGGGCCAGTCCCGCCACCTGCTTCGGCGCCGAGCGCGCGGCCAGCCTCGACACCTGCAGCCACGCGGGCGGGCGTCCCTGATGCAGGCGGCCTTCTCGAAAGAGAGCTTTGGTCGCTTCGCGCCGCAGTTTTCCGCTCGACGTTTTGGGCACTGCTCCGGCGGCGACCATTTCCACATCGTCCGGCGGCATGCCGACGCCCTCGGCCACGCGCTCGCGGATGCCCGCGGCGATCCCCTCGCGGCGCGCCGGATCGCGTTCCGCCGTCTCCGCCACCACCACGAGCCGCTCTGTGCCGCTCGTCTCGTCCACCATTCCGAACGCGACCACGCACCCTTTGCGCACGCCCGGCGCTGTCGCAGCCAGCTCTTCAATTTCGTGCGGGTACAGGTTCCGTCCCGCTTTGATGATGATGTCTTTCGCCCTGCCGGTGATGAAGATCTCGCGATCGGCGAAGTAGGCGCGGTCGCCCGAATCGAGCCAGCCGTCTTCGCGCACCAGCGCCGCGGTGGCTGCCGCGTTGCGGTAATAGCCGGAAGTGGCCGAAGGGCTGCGGAACCAAAGCCGCCCTTCCACCCGTTCCGCCACATCCTGCCCGGCTTCGTCCACGATGCGCACCTCGTTTCCCGGGATCGGGAACCCCGCGGAAACGAAGCCCACCACGCCGGAGTCCGTCGGGGGAGCGTCGCCATTGCGCCCGGCGCTCGTCTCCAAGACTCGGGACACAGGCGCCTCCCGAAGCCTCGGCAGGGAAACGGCGCGCCCATCATTCTCGAGCGCCGCGCGGTCCAGCCAGTCCACTCTCCACCCGCGCATCGGCGGCGTGAAGCTCACCGCCACGGAATTTTCCGCCAGGCCGTACACGGGCATGATGGCCCGGCGATCGAACCCGCAGCGCGCAAACCGCTCGGCGAATCGTTCGAGCGTCGAGACATTCACCGGCTCGGCACCGTTCAGCATGTACCGCATCGAGGAAAGGTCCAGGCCCTCGATGCGCTCGTCCGGCACTTTCCGCACGCACAGCTCGTAGGCGAAGTTCGGCGCCGCCGTCACCGTACCGCGATGCTCGTGGATGGCCCACAGCCATCGTTCCGGCCGCGAAAGAAACGCCAGAGGCGACATCAGCGAGAGAGGCGCCCCGGCGTACATCGGCCCCATCCACGCCCCGATCAGGCCCATGTCGTGGTACAGCGGCAGCCAGCTCACCGCGCGCTCTTTCGGATTCATCTGGACCACCGCCAGGATGGCCCGCAGATTGGCCAGCAGGTTCGCGTGCGTCAGCGTCACGCCTTTGGGGTCGCCCGTCGAGCCGGACGTGTACTGAAGAAAGGCGATGTCGGAGCTCGAGACTCGCCGCGCCCCGGAGAGCTGTCCGGGGCGGCCGCCTAGCGTGGCGATTTGCGCGGCCGTGGTTACCCGTCGCAGCGACGGCACCTGCGGCTCCAGCAGCCGCGCCACTTTTTCGGCCCGCCCGAACGTCACGATGGTCGAAACCTCTGCGCTGCGCAGGATGGCCGCCTGCCGGGCGGCGTACTCCTCGATGCGGTCGGCGCGAACCGGTGGATAAATCGGCACCGGTATGGCGGCGGCCATTTGCGCGCCCAGAAACACGTGGAAGAAGTCCGCGCACGTTGGCAGCATGATGGCGAGCCGCTCGCCCGGCTCCACGCCCAGGTTTTCCATCCCGCGCGCGAACGCGCACACCTGGTCGAACAGTGCCCCATACGTGATGTTGGAGGTTTGGCCGTTGTCTTCGCGCAGCCGGATGTGGAGTCGCGTCGGCTCCGCCCGCGCGCGCCGCCGGAGCACGTCGAGCAGCGTTTCCGCGGCTTCCAGGCCCAACTCGGCGGCCGTTGCGGCGTTCTCCCGCTCCGAAAATCTCGTATGTACGTCGCTGGAGGATCCGTTGCGCGCCTGGCCGAGCTGCAACTCCAGCGCGGCGATTACGTCGCCCACCGTGTTCGCCTCCGCGAACAGCTCGTCAGGGGGCCGGATGTGGAAGGCGTCCCCGGCGCGGACGATTAGCTCCACCCGCTCCAGGCTGCCCAGCCCAAGGTCCCGCTCCAGGTGCAGCGCCTGGACGCTCTCCGCATGGGCCGCGCTCCGGATTTCTTCCAAGCCCCGATGGCTTCCCAGCTCGTCCAGCAGTTGCTGGGCGATATCCAGCACCTTTTCCTGGATACTCAGCCGGTCAACACGTAAGGCGGTTGCGTTCATCGGTTAGCACTGGGTCAGAACCTGCCCGCCCTGTCTGCGGCAGGCAGGCGCAGGCGCGACCGTCGCGCGGCCGGGATTGCCCTGTCCCAAGGCCGCACAGGATTGACCAAGGCTATCATGGCCCTTGGAGGCCGGCAATAACGCGTTCCCGCGGCCTCCCTGTCCGCCCGCCACGCTCTCGGAGCCCTCCCGCCATCCCAGTACCCCCGTACCACTCAGAATGTGACCCTCGCGCTATCGACCCTGCGGGCTCGTTTTGCGATTCTCCCTGGTGACGGCGGGCGGTAGATGCGAAGCGGCAGACGCCCTCGCCGGGAGTAGCAGATGATCCTCACGGTTGGATTGAGCATCTGCCTCGCGCTCTTCCTGCTGAGCAGGATAGGGCAGCCGCCGCTAAGGCAGGCAAGCCTCCGGCGCAAAAAGGAGTTTCTGAGTCCGCGATAGCGGACCGAAGAACAGAGCTTCAACGAGTCCCTCCCCCATGTCCACCCCCGGCGGCCAGCTCCCCCCTGGCCGCCTTTTTTTTCGGCACACAACTCCCGGTAGATTGGTTTCCCAGACAGGACATCAGGAAGGAGACACCTGCGCTCGCGGGCCGGCGACAGGCAGGCGATCGAGACGCCTGTGCAGCTATCGCATCAGGCGGCGCGGACGGTAGGCGCTGAGCGGCCGTGGCCGCAGGCGCAGCGGTGCGAGCGGCGGCGGCACGTTTTGCAGCGGAGCCCCGCAGCACGGGCATTGCGGCGCGTTCACTTCCGTCACGCGGATCCAGTGGCCGCGAGCGTCACACACCGGATTGATGCATTGCACGGTCCAGCCGGGCAGATACTGCATTCTTCTCTCCCTTCGCCGAGGCAGCGGCGAATCCCCTGAGAAAGAGCCGTTGGCAAGCCCGAAACTGCGCGGATTCTCTACGCGAAATACAGTAGTGTCAAGCGGAACATAACAATAGGTTGTGGTAGGGTTACCAGAGGCTTCCGGGCCCTTGGCTCTTTGGGAGGAGATTCCATGGTCAAACTTGGCGGCGATGACCCAGTCGAATACGTTCGTCGGTCGGGACTGTTCTCCGGTGGCAGTTGGACGGCCGCGGCCGTTGTCCTGCTCGGCATCATCCTGCTGTTCAACTGCACCACGCGGGTCGAGACCGGCCACGTCGGCGTCCTCACGCTGTTCAGCAAAGTGGACATGCAGAACACGCTGTCAGAAGGTCTCCACCTCATCAATCCCCTCAAAGCCGTGCACGAAATGTCCGTGCAGACTCAATCGCGCAAAGAGGTGGCCGATGTGCCCACCACCGAAGGACTGATGGTCCATCTCGAAACCACGCTCGTCTTCCACTTGGATCGCGGCCACGCCGCTGCGGTCTATCAGGGCATCGGAATCGGCTACGTGGAAACCATCGTCGAGCCCAACCTGCGCTCCGCAATTCGCGAAGTCACCGCCACGCACAACGCCAGCGCGCTCTACACCGGCGCACGCGAAGAAGTCGGCCAGAAAATCGAAGAGGAGCTCCGCCGCACGCTCACACCGCAGGGCATCATCATCGAAAGCGTGCTGCTTCGCGACGTGCAGCTTCCAGCCATGCTCCGGCAATCCATCGAGGCCAAGCAGCAGGCCGAACAGGACGCGCTGCGCATGAGCTTCGTCCTGCAAAAGGAGAAACAGGAAGCCGAGCGCAAACGCATCGAAGCCCAGGGAATTTCCGACTTCCAGCACATCGTGGCTCAGGGCATCAGCGCGCCTCTGCTCGAATGGAAAGGCATCGAGGCCACGGAAAAGCTCGCCGCCAGCAGCAACGCGAAAATCGTGATTATCGGAAACACGAAAAACGGGCTGCCGCTCGTCTTCGAGCCACATCAATGACCCCGGCGGGCCGCGCCGCCGCACTCACCTGTCCACACGGACAGGATTGACTGCCGCCGAGACCTGCTAAAATAGCAACACCCCAGCGTTTCGAGTCTGTCGGGGTGTCGTCCTCGGGCAAGCTCCCTGCCAAGGATGCCCACGCCCCTCGCCGGACGCGGAGGAGATGGAGATGCAACGGGGCTGGTCGGTTGCCGGGGCTTTTTTGCTTCTGTCCGTCCTAGCTTTCGCGGGCTGCGGGTCCAGTTCGCCGGCTTCGAACGGCGGCGGGGGCACATCTCTGCCGCAGCCGCCCGCCATCACCTCGCAACCGATGAATCAGACCGTGGCCGTGGGTCAGTCCGCCACGTTCTCGGTCACTTCTACAGGAACCTCCCCGCTTTCCTACCAGTGGTATGAAAACGGAATGGCCATTCAGGGAGCGACCTCGTCCAGCTACACCACTGCGCCCACCACCGCAGCCGATAATGGAGACACCTTCAGCGTCGCGGTGACCGACCTAGGTGGCACCACCACCAGCAACACGGTCACGCTGACGCTCACCGGCGTAGTCGCGGCCGGCACCGACGTTTCCACCTACAAAAACGATCTGGCACGCACGGGGCAAAATCTCACGGAAACTCTGCTCACCACCTCGAACGTGAATGCCACTACCTTCGGCCTCAAGCGCATTCTTTCCGTCACCGGCCTGGTGGACGCACAGCCGCTTTATCTTTCTCAGCTCAATATCGCCGGCACGGTGCACAACACCGTATTCGTGGCTACCGAGCACGACCTGGTGTACGCCTTCGATTCCGACACCGGCGCGACGCTTTGGAACGTCTCCGTGGCCAACGGCGAAACGCCCAGTGACAACCGCGGATGCGGCCAGGTGTCGCCGGAAATCGGCGTCACCTCCACACCGGTGATCGACCGTCCCAACGGCGTCATTTTCGTCGTGGCCATGACCGTGGACGCCAGCGGCAATTACCACCAGCGCCTGCACGCCCTCAGCCTCACCACCGGCGCCGAACTCACCGGCAGTCCCGTGCTCATCCAGGCCACCTACCCGACCGTCAGCGGGACCACCACGTTCGATCCCTCCCAGTACAAGGAGCGGCCCGGACTGCTCCTGCTCAACGGCATCGTGTACACGATGTGGTCCTCGCATTGCGACTACCACCCCTACACGCCGTGGATCATGGGCTACAACGAGTCCACGCTGGCGCAGAGCATCGTCTTCAATCTCGCTCCCAACGCCAATGGCCTCGGCCCCTCCATCTGGATGAGCGGCGGCGCCGCCGCCGTGGATTCCTCGGGAAACATTTACGTTCTCACCGCCAACGGCGTGTTCGATTCCACGCTTAACGCCAACGGTTTTCCCAGCATGGGCGATTACGGCAACGCCTTCGTCAAAATGTCCTCCACCGGCGGCGCCCTCGCCGTCGCGGATTACTTCGAGGAAGACAGCGAAGTCTCGGAGAACGCCTCCGACACCGATCTCGGCTCCGGCGGCGCCATGCTGCTTCCCGACCTCACCGACAGCACGGGAACCACGCGCCATCTCGCCGTAGGCGCCGGCAAAGACGGCAACATCTACGTCGTCAACCGCGACAACATGGGCAAATTCAATTCCGGCAGCGACAACATCTGGCAGGAGCTGGATGGCGCGGTGCCGGGCGGCATCTGGTCCACGCCCGCCTATTTCAATAACACTGTCTATTACGCCGACGTTGGCGGCACGCTGAAGGCCTTCACCATCTCGAACGCCATGCTCTCCACCTCGCCCGCCGCGCAAACCACCACGAATTTCGAGTATCCCGGCTCCGCGCCGGCCATTTCCGCCAACGGCACCTCAAACGCCATCGTCTGGGCCGCCGAAAATTCCTCGCCCGCGATTCTGCACGCCTACAACGCCTCGACCCTCGTGGAGCTCTACAACAGTTCGCAGGCCGGCACGCGCGATCAGTGCGGCAACGGCAACAAATTCATCACGCCCACGATCGCGGACGGCAAAGTCTTCCTCGGCACGCAAAATACCGTGTGCGTCTTCGGCCTCCTCCAGTAGGCGCGGACCATCTTTTTGTCCGTCCTCCAGGATCGGCGCCTGAGGGCCCTCCCTGTTCTCCTCCGCTCAGATTCCTGCCCGACTCGGAGTATCCTATTGGACGCCGACCGCGCCGTGGGGGCGCGGCGCCAACGTGAACCGCTTCCACAGACTTCTCCTGCGGGTTGCGCCCGTTATCGCCATGATGGCTTTCGCCGCCGTGTGCGTGTGCGCGCCCGCACGGGCGCAACAAACCGCTCCGGCCGCAGCCGACTCATCCGCCCGCGGCGCCGTTCTGGTCGAACTCTTCACCTCAGAAGGCTGCCCGCACTGCCCCGAAGCCGATGCCATGCTCGAGAAGCTCTACTCCGAGCAATCCATTGATGGCGCACAAATCATCGCTCTTGAGGAGCACGTGGACTATTGGGACCGCGAGGCCTGGGTGGACCACTATTCCTCGCCGGCCTTCACCCAGCGACAGAGGGCCTACGCCGACGCGATGGATCTCGAATCGCTCTACACGCCGCAGATGATCGTGGACGGCCTCGTAGAATTCGTGGGCAACAACGCCTCCCGCGCACGCGCCACCATCTCCGCTCTCGGCCGCGTTCCGCTGCCCGCGGTCCGGATTCTCCCGGCGGCTGCCGCGCCCGACGGAAAGCAGCCGGCCGGAGGCGCGCTCGTCCGGCTCGAAGCCCGCGACCTGGCCCACGATTCCCCCTCCGACGTCTTTCTTGTGCTCGCGGAAGACAAGCTCTTCTCGCGCGTCAGCGGCGGCAGCAACGCCGGCGACAGCTGGCCGCACTCTTCCATCGCGCATTGGTTCCACTTGGCCGGACAACTTCCCTCCGGCAGCAAGGATCTCGCGTTGCTGGCCGCGATCGGTGCTCCCAAAGCGGAGTGGCGCGCGGAAAATCTCCGCCTCATCGCCTTTGTCCAGGAGGAGGAGACGCGGCGCATTATTGCGCTCGGCTCCGTGCGCTTGGCGGACGTCATGGCGCTGCCCGTCGGCCCGTCCACTCCCGCTGCCGGACGCGTTGCTCCGGCCCCGCCGGCCGCCGTATCAAACTCGCCCGCGGCTTCATCCAATTTCTGATGGATAGCCCATTCATCAACCGGCCCGCCGATGCGCAGGGAAGCTGCGGTCACGACGAGCCTCCACTCAGCGTCGAGAAGCCGGAGTGGCTCGAGCATCTGAAGGGCATTCTCGAGTTGCTCAACGAGGGTGTGCTAATCGCCGACGACTGCCAGAATATCCTGTTCGTCAACGAATCCATGCAGAGGTTGACGCAGTCGCCGGAGAACTTTTTTGTCGGCAAGACGCCTGCCTGCATTTACACGGGAGCTGATTACGAATACCTGCA
>JASHSV010000298.1 GCA_030038535.1 Candidatus Acidiferrales bacterium | reverse complement strand
CAGAGAAACGGGAGTTTCTCATCGGGGCCTCCTAGGGAAGGACTCGGAGAATGGCGATACACTACGTCTGCGTTGTCGGTGAGTCAATGCTGGGAAACAGGGTGCGGCGCCGCATCATTCGCGCCTGCCTGCCGCAGGCAGGTCCCACGCCCTCGGAGGGGAAACTCTGGCTTCAGGAGTCCGGTGGACCCCACCGGGGTCCAGACACCGGACCCAGCCCCCTTACCACGTGCCCGAAACGATCGTCGAAATTAGACCCTGTGCGCCGGGCGCACAACCCCTTTTAGTGTGTCCCTCCCGACGCTCTCAGACTCCCCAAAGGCAATTTGGGTCGCACAGGTCCCCATTCGCCGTCCATCGTACACGCCCCTGTGCCCTTGCAAGCCCTTGACCCACGCGGAAAAAATTTGCGCCGTTTCTACGCCTGTTGCCCAGTGGGCACACACCAATCTAATGCGTCCATTTTTCGGCGAGGAAGCGTGCTACACCCCGGCATGCCCCGTCAGCCACCTTTTTACAGCCAGCCGGCACCAGTCACGAGTCACCGACCACCAGCCACTGTCCTTCAGTCCTCGTCCTGCCGCAGCTTGTCGAGCAGCGCGAACAGCGGCCAGGCCAGCAGCGCCGCCACGAGCGAGGCGACCATCAGCCGCACGCTCATGAACGGCGCGGGCTGCGCCAGCAGCCAGCGGCGCGTGAACACGCACACCAGGTTTTGCAAGTGGAAGAACGCAAAGGCCAGCACCATCCGGCTCACCGGATGCTCCACGTCCAGCCGCGCTCCGATCGTGGACGCGAGATAACCCACCAGCGTCTTGGCGATCCCGAACAGGCCGATCGGGTTCGCTCCGCTCAGCCCGTCCTGCGCCATTCCAATCACCATGCCCAGCAACAATCCCCGCGAGGGATTCCGCCGGCTCAACCCGAAATACAACGTGACCAGCAGCGGCAGCTCGAGCAAATCACCCACCAGGTCGCCCTTCCAAACATGCGTGGGCACGAATGCCTGCAACACGAGCGCCAGGAAACTCGCGCCCACCACGGCCCCGGGGCGGAATTTGTGCACCTCGAGCCGCGGCTCGCTCACGCCGCGAATCAGGATCGGCGGCGCGGACGCGTTTTCGGCAATCTCGGTGGGGTTCACGGTTTCGCCTTCGCCTCGCCACTCTCGGGTGCGGCCGTCTTTGCCGCTGCTGCGGAACTCGCCGTGCCGGCCGCGGACCTGCGAGTCGCCGGAGGGGTCTCTGCCGCTTCCGCAGGCTTCGGCTCCCAATCCCACTGCCGGCGCGCGAGCAGAATCAGAACCTCTTCGAGCTGGTCGAGCCGCGCCGCCGGGCGCACCTGAATTTGCTTGAATGGATTTCCCGGCTTGACCTCCGTGACCACACCAAGCGGCAAATCCTTCGGGAAAATTTTATCCATGCCGGAAGTGAGCACGCGTTCGCCAGTGGCCACCTCCTGGTCGTTGCTCACATAATCGAGCAGGAGCTGGGGCCCGCCCGAGCCGCGCGCCGCTCCCTGCGTGCGGGAATTGGCCAGCAACGCGCCCGCCCCGCTGTTTTTGTCGGTGAGCAGGAGCGCCTGCGAAGTGGTGGAATAAACCTCCAGGATTTTTCCCACCACGCCCTGCGGAGTGATCACGCCCATATTGGGCTGCACGCCGTCGCGCTCGCCGCGGTCGATGTAGATGGCGCGTCCGGCGCTGGCGTCGCCGCCGATCACGCGCGCCGCAAGCAACGGCGCGTCCGCGTGTGCCTCCTGAAACTGCAGGATCGCGGCCAGCCGCTGCGCTTCCGCAGCGCGGCTTTCCAGTTCGCTGTTGCGCATCGTGAGTTCGCCCACCTCTTCGCGCAGGCGCTGATTTTCGCGATTGGCGCGAAACAGGCCGACGTAGCCCGTCCAGCCGCCGCGCACCTCGTCCAGCGCCCAGGAGCCTGCCCGCTCGGCCGGCGTCAGCAGTTCGACGGCCCACACCCGGATCAGGCGCGCGCCATCCGGCCGGCGCACTTGTACCGCGAGCAGAAGAATTTGAAAGACGAGGCTGACGGCGAGCAGGACATAGGGCCGGCGGCGAGTGGCGATCTCAAACATATCGTTCTTCCCGGCGCATTCGCCCCGTGGAGTGGTCCGCCGCGGCGGACTGCGTCACTGCCTCAATCGATGCACACCTGCCGCAGCAGGCGGATATCGCTGAGCATTTTCCCCGTGCCCAGCACCACGGAAGCCAGCGGATCGTCCGCGATGGCCACAGGGAGCCCGGTTTCCTCGCGGATGCGCTTATCCAGATTTTTCAGAAGTGCGCCTCCGCCGGTCAGCACGATTCCGCGGTCGCTGATGTCGGCGGAAAGTTCCGGCGGCGTGCGCTCGAGCGCCACGCGCACGGCGTTCAGGATGGTGGCCACGCAATCGGAAAGCGCTTCGCGCATTTCGCTGTCGTCCACGGTGACGGTTCGCGGCACGCCTTCAATCAGGTTGCGCCCCTTCACTTCCATGGTCAGCGGCTTTTCCAGCGGGTAGGCCGAGCCGATTTCCATCTTGATCTGCTCGGCGGTGCGTTCGCCCACCAGCAGGTTGTACTTGCGCTTCAGGAAGTGCATCACCGCCTCGTCCATCTCGTTTCCGGCCACGCGCACCGAACGGGAATAGACGATGCCGCTCATCGAAATCACGGCGATGTCGGTGGTCCCGCCGCCGATGTCCACCACCATGTTGCCGCTGGGTTCTTCGATGGGCAGCCCGGCGCCGATGGAGGCGGCCATGGCCTGCTCCACCAGAAAGACCTCGCTGGCGCGCGCGCGGTAGGCGGAGTCCTGCACCGCACGTTTTTCGACTGGCGTGATTTCGCTCGGGACTCCGATAACAATGCGCGGGTGCACCAGCAGGCGCCGGTTATGCGCCTTCTGGATGAAATAGGTGAGCATCTTCTCGGTGACTTTGAAGTCGGCGATCACGCCGTCCTTCATCGGTTTGATAGCCACCACGTTGCCGGGCGTGCGGCCGAGCATTTCCTTGGCTTCGCGGCCGACGGCCACCACTTCTCCCGTGTTCTTGTTGATGGCCACAATGGAGGGTTCGTTCACCACGATCCCTTTGCCGCGCGCGTAAACCAGCGTGTTCGCCGTCCCCAGATCGATGGCCAGATCCGAGGAGAACATGCTGAACAACGACCGCATTCCGTAACCGTTCTTGCTCATCCTTCCTCTCTCTTGCTGGGCGCCCCTGGCAATCCCCCTCTTTCCGCTCGCTCGCCCCTGCACCGAACGAGCCGAATCACTGCTCTAGGGAACGACGATCGAAATCTTCTTCGTGGCCGTCCCGCCGCGGCGGTTCTGCCCCACGATTACCAGCGTCTGGCTGCCCCGCGGCATCGGCGGCGTAAAGTACAGAAACTTTCCATCCTTGTCGATCTGGGCCACGGGTTGTCCGTTCACCATCAGCGCCGCTCCCGGCTCGGTTTGCCCCCGGATTTCGACCACGGCCCCATGGAGCTGCGTGCCTTCGACCTCCAGCAGCATCTCCTGGGTCTTGCCTTCCGCCGCCAGGGTGAACTTGAACACGTCGCTGGGCTCGCTCGTGCGGTTTTTTGCGTCGGTGGCCACAACTTCCCAGAAGTAGTCGCCCGGATCGAGCCCGGGAATCTCCGCCGACGTCGTGTTCGACTGCTTCTCCGCCACGATCCGCGAAAACATGGACGTGCTGCTGATCCGCAACGTGTAATGCACCGCTCCCGTCACCGGCTTCCATTCGAATTTGACGGGCGTGTGCGTGGGATCCGCTACGATGATGGGCTGCAAATTCCCCGGAGCCACCAGATCGGGCGGTGAAAGCACCTGCGATTTGCTGACCGGCCCGCCGGGAGTAAACGTCGCCCGCTCGTAACGGCCCAGTTCGACGCGCTCCTGCCCGCGCGCCAGTTCGGCCTCGCCGTTCGAAACCGTGATCTCGTTTTGCTTGGTGTCCGGGTCGCTGCGCACTGACGCGCGGCTGTTCTGCTGGATGCTGGCCACGGATTGGTCGGCCGGGAAGCGCACTTCCGCGTGCGAGCCGCTCTGCTCCCACGCCGAGGTGGAAAGGTCGAGCGCGCCGCTGGTAATCGCCACTCCCACGCGCGTGGGACGGTCCGGGCCGACCGTATTCTCCTCTACGAGAATGAGCGTGTCATTCTTCACGGTGTACGTTGTGCCGTCGGCAAAGGTGATCCGCGCCACTCCATCCGACCCGGTCTGGATCAGATCGCCTTTGTCGAGCGACATCCGGTAGTCGGCCGGCGCCCATTGCGTTGTGTTTACTTTCTTCACTTGCACCCTGCCGTCCAGGTTCACAAACCGCGCCTGCGTGAGCACCGGCGCCGCCGTTCCGCTCGAATTTCCGCTCCAGGCACGCGAGAATTTCTCCGCCAGCGTGCTCATTCGATCGGGGACGGTGATGTAGAGCGCGGCGAAAACAATCGCCAGGACCGCCAGTGCGAGCAGGATGACCGTCTTATAAGTGACGGTCGTCCAATAAATCTCGACCGGCCGTATCTTCGGCTTTTGCGGCTCGGCTTGTTTGGCTTCCGTCACGCGAAACTCGTCAAAAATCGCAGTCTATACCATAGCCTCCAAAATGCCCGCAATCAAACCGCCCAGTGCCCAAACTGCCAGCGGGCGGACAGTTTTTGGCGCCTGTTTGCGGGACGCCCGCCGTATCTTGATGAGGCCGGCGCCGGCCCCGCCGAAACGAGCGTGTTGGTTTGCGGTAGAATGGACGCACGGGGCCGTAGCTCAACTGGATAGAGCGAGAGTTTCCTAAACTCTAGGTTGGCGGTTCAAGTCCGCCCGGTCCCGCCATCCCGAGCTTAAGCATCCGAAGAAAAGCCGGCCTGGAGGTCCTGGTCTTCGCCCAAGC
>JASHSV010000297.1 GCA_030038535.1 Candidatus Acidiferrales bacterium | reverse complement strand
GGGTCGTGGGCGCGCGTATCCGGTTGATCGGCGATGGAGATTTGTCCGCGGGAATTTCCGCGGCGGTGGTGGGAACAGGCGTGCACCTGGTGATGGGCACGGGCGGCGCACCGGAAGGAGTGCTGACGGCGGCGGCGCTGCGCTGCTTGAACGGACAGATCCTGGCGCGGCTGGTGGTGAGTAAGCCGGAGCACAGCGAACGGCTGGAAAAAATGGGCGTGAAGGACCCGAACAGAATTTACGACACTGAAGATTTGGCGCCGGGGAAGAAGATGATTTTTGCGTGTACGGGCGTGACGGATGGAAATTTGCTGAAAGGCGTGCGCTTTTTCGGGGATGGGGTGCGCACGTCCTCGATGATTTTGACGCTGGACGAGCGACAGGTGCGATTTATTGATTCCGTGCACCTGGAGAAGCGGCCGGACATCAAAGTGCGTTTTACCTGAGGGCGGTCGCATCGATTGCAAGAGACGAAGAGAGCGGATCCCTTCCGGGGCTATGGCCCAAGGCGTTGCAGAGGGCTCACACCTCCTAAAGAAACGAATTTTTTCTGCGAGAGCGGTGGTGTGGAAAGCGGCGGCGAGCCGCCGCACTCCAAATTCAGAAGACGGCCCTTACAGGCAGCAAAGCGCCGGAGTTCAAAGCAGGACAGCAGAACAGTTGGACGGAATCTGGCCGTGCGGCCAGTAGTGCGAAACGATTAACCCCCGTACCCTTCCGAAACCAGTCCCGCCGCAGTCTCAGACGCACCCAAAGGAGTTAGCAGGTCGGGTGTAGAGAATTGCGGCACTAAGGGTGACGAAAGAGAACGGGGGAAAGCCGTGAAGCGCTCCACACTGCTTTTTCTATCAGTACTGGCGATCTTTCTGGGCGGTTGCTCAGAGGCGATTTTTCCGGGCGGGGCCGGTGGGCCCGGCGGCGGAGGCGGGGCCGGGGGAGGCACCGCGGAAATCACCGTGACGGTGACGCCGGCGACGGGATCGGTGTCCATCGGCAGTCAGCAGCTATTCAACGCCAAGGTAACCGGAGCGACGAACACGGCGGTGAATTGGTCGGTGAACGGCGTTGCAGGCGGTAACACCACCAACGGCACGATCGGCGCCAACGGAGTTTACACGGCGCCCCTCACGCTGCCCAATCCCAATAACATCACGGTGACGGCGACCAGCGTTCAGGACACAACGAAATCCGGCAGTGCGGCGGTTACGCTGCAAAATGCCGTGCCGGTGATTAACAGCGTGAGCCCGACGACGGTCAGCACCGGGGTTCAATTTTTGCTGACGGTGAACGGCACGGGGTTCACTTCAGGTTCGGTGGTGAACTTCGGGACAACGGCGCTCGCGACAACGTACATTGCGACGACGCAGTTGACGGCCATTGGTACGGCGACCACCGCACAGGTAGGGACAGTGCCGGTGACGGTGACCAATCCGAATCCGGGCGGCGCGACTTCCGCGCCGGTCAACGTGCTGGTAGTCGGGCCGAATTCGAACATCACCGTGACCGTGACTCCGAAAACGGCCACGCTGGGCGCGGGGAACATCCAGCAATTCCAGGCCACGGTGACGGGATCGACGGACACGAACGTGGTGTGGTCGGTGAACGGAGTGAATTACGGCAACGATACGGTGGGCAACATCGATGGCGACGGCAACTACACGGCGCCGAATAACATCACGGGCATGGGCAGCGTCACGGTAACAGCCACGAGCGTGGCGGACAGCACAAAATCGGGCAGCGCGACGGTGACGCTGACGAATCCCGTGCCTGCGATCACGTCCATCACTCCGGGGACGCTGGGGCTTGGCGCATTTCAGATGACGCTATATGGAACCGGCTTTGTGAGCACCTCGACGGCGACGTTTGGCGGACAGGCCATGCAAGTGACCTACGTGACGTCCACGATGATTACAGCGATCGGCTCGGCCAGCAACACGCAGGTGGGATCTGTTCCCGTGCAGGTCACCAACCCCGCGCCAGGCGGAGGCACTTCGAATACGCTATCGGTGACGGTGACGACCGCGGGAACGCCAGTGAATTCGGCAGCGGCGGTGCGGTTCCTCGAACAGGCTTCCTATGGGCCGGACATGGAGACCGTGAACCAGGTGGAGCAGACCGGCTTTGACACGTATCTACAAAACCAGTTTGCCTCGACCATCACGCCGTATCCGGACCCACGGCCGAACGACAGCGTGAGCAACGTGCAGCAATCGTACTTCCTGAACGCGGTGGCGGGCGGGGACCAGTTGCGGGAGCGTGTGGCGCTGGCGCTGAACGAAATGTGGGTAGTGAGCGCGAACACGGTGAGCGACCCGTTGGGGTACACGAATTATCTGCGCACGCTGGACAACGACGCTTTGGGCAACTATCTGAGCATCATGACCGACGTTACGCTGACGCCAGCGATGGGCAACTTCCTGAACATGGTGAACAACGTCGCGCCACCCCCAGGCGAACACGCGAATGAAAACTACGCGCGCGAAATCATGCAGTTGTTCTGCCTGGGTCTGAATCAATTGAATCCCGACGGCACGCCAATGCTGGACAGCTCCGGCAACCCGATACCGACATACACGCAGAACGACGTCATGAGCCTGGGACGGGCGTTCACGGGATGGACGTACCCGCCGATGCCGGGCGCGGCGTCGCAGAACCAAAACCCGGAATATTACGGCGGGCCGATGGTGCCGGTGGAATCGCTGCACGATACGGGCGCCAAAGTATTCCTCGGGCAGACTATTCCGGCGGGACAAAGCGCGGAGCAGGACCTGGCGGCCGCTCTTGGAATCATCTTCAATCACCCGAACGTGGGGCCGTTCGTGGCCCAGCAGATGATCGAACACCTGGTGAAAAGTAATCCGAGCCCCGCGTATGTGCAGCGCGTGGCGCAGGCGTTCAACAGCGGGACGTTCAACAACTACGGCTCCGGGCAGCGCGGCGACATGCAGGCGATGATCGCGGCGATTCTGCTGGATCCGGAAGCGCGGCAAGGAGACAATCCGGCGACCGCTTCGGCCACCGACGGGAAGCTGCGCGAGCCGGTAGTGATGATCGTGAGCATCGCGCGCGCGTTCCATGCCAAGACGGATGCAGGAGGGTTCGCGGAGTCCGGCGACAGCATGTCGCAGAACATTTTCTACGCGTCGACGGTGTTCAATTTCTTCCCACCGGTGAATCCGATTGCAGGAACGACGTTGAACGGGCCGGAATTCGGCATTTTCAACACCGACACGAGCCTGGCGCGCGTGAACTTCATCAACGACGCAGTGTATGGCGTAATCGGCGCGGATACGCAACTCGATTTCAGCCCGGTGATCAACCAGGGTACGCCGGACCAGATGGTGTCATGGCTGGATACGTTATTCCTGCACGGAACCACGCCGCCACAGATGTCGCAAATCGTCCTGACCGCAGTGGGGGCGCTCGATCCGAGCGACACGACCGGACAGGCGCAAGCGGCGACGTATTTGTACCTTTCGTCGGCCATGTACCAGGTGCAGCACTAACAGCAGAGGAGCAAGCGATGACACGACACACACGGAGAGACTTACTGCGATTGGCGTGCTGCTCAGCGGCTGGCGCAAGCCTGGTGGGCGGCTTGAGCAAGTTCGGCTTGGTGAGCGCGCTCGCGCAAGGAACTTCCGGTTACAAAGCGCTGGTGTGCATCTTCATGTTCGGCGGGAACGACAGCAATAACATGGTGGTGCCGACAGACTCGCGCTACGCGCAATACCTGCAGGCGCGCAGCGTGCTGGCCATCCCACAGAGTCAGTTGCTGCCCTTGCAGATCAACGGACAATCGACGTATGGCTTGCACCCGAACATGCCGGAGATGCAGGGCTACTTCAACAACAAGTCGCTGGCGATCCTGGCCAACGTGGGCACACTAGTGCAGCCCACGACGCAGGCCAGCTATCAATCCTCCCTGAATCTCCCGGAAAATCTTTACTCGCATTCGGACCAGCAGGATCAGTGGCAGAGCGCCCAACTCTCCGGAACGCCGGTGTATGGCTGGGCAGGAAAGATGGCGGACTCCGTGCAGACGTTCAATGCGAGCGCACAGTTTCCGCCGATTCTTTCGATCAGCGGCAACGCCGTTTTCTGCACCGGAGTTGCCACGAGCCCCTTTACAATGAACCCCGGACAGGCGCCGGGGCTGCAGGGTTTCGATTCGTCGGCGGCGTCACAGGCGCGCTATACGGCAACGCAGCAGTTGCTGACGTTCGACAGCGGTTTGTCCATGGTGCAGGCGGCGAATTCGGTGACCGGGCAGGCGGTGCAGTTTGCGTCCGTCCTATCGCAGGCGTTGCAAAACATTGCGCCG
>JASHSV010000296.1 GCA_030038535.1 Candidatus Acidiferrales bacterium | reverse complement strand
GGGTAAGGGCCGCGCTCATAAGAGCGCGGAGATCCGCCGTGGGAGGAGGCAACGTGCGTGAGAAGGGCGCGGGCAGGAGTGCCCGCGCCACCTATCATCCGAAGGAGTCGATCATCTTGGCGATCATGCGGTGCAAGTCCTTGTCCTGCCGCCGCAGTGATTCGATCTTGTGGATCGAGTGCAGCACCGTGGTGTGGTGTTTCCCGCCGAACTGGCGGCCAATCTCCGGCAGCGACGCGGTGGTGAGCTGCTTTACCACGTACATGGCGATCTGCCGGGGATAGGAAATCGCCTTGGCGTTCGAACGCATCTTCAGGTCCTGGATGCGCAGCCCGAAATGCTCGCTGACGCGCCGCTGAATCTGCTCGATGGTCACTTTCTTTTCGGCAGCGTCGATCAGGTTCTTGAGCACCTGCTGCGCGGTGGGCAGCGAAATGGTGCCGCCAGTAAGCTGGGTGTAGGCGATCAGGCGCGTGAGTGCGCCTTCCAGCTCGCGGATGTTCGATTTAATCGAGCGGGCGATGAACTCGGCCACCTCGTCCGGCAGGGCCACGCGCTCGTTCTCCGCCTTTTTGTGCAGGATGGCCATCTTGGTTTCGAGGTCGGGCGGCTGGATGTCGGCGATCAGGCCCCACTCAAAGCGCGAGCGGAGCCGCTCCTCGATCGAGTTGATCTCCTTCGGCGGGCAGTCGGAGGAGATTACGATCTGCTTGCCCTGGTCGTAGAGCGCGTTGAAGGTATGGAAAAACTCTTCCTGCGTGCGTTCCTTGCCGGCGATGAACTGGATATCGTCCACCAGCAGCGTGTCCACGGTGCGGAAGCGGTCGCGGAAGCTGATCATGCGGTCGAAACGCAGCGAATTGATGACGTCGTTCGTGAACTTTTCCGCGCTGCTGTAGCACAGCCGCATGGAGGGCGAGCGGCGCTTCATCAGGTGGCCGATGGCCTGCATCAGGTGGGTTTTCCCCATGCCCACGCCGCCGTAGAGGAAGAGCGGGTTATAGGCCTTGGAGGGCTGCTCCGCCACCGCCTGGGCCGCGGCGTGCGCGAACTGGTTGCACGCGCCCACCACGAACGTCTCGAAGGTGTACCGGGAGCTGAGCTGGTGGTCGGCGGAATCGAAATCCAGCTTTGCCTGCGAGCCGGCCGCGACGGGGCGAGCCGGCGCCTCCGGGCAAACGAACTCGACCTGAGTGTCGGCCGCGTTCAACTCGTGCAGCGCGGCCTCCAGGACGCCCTTGTAGGTCTCCGTGAGGCGCTTCCGATGGATGGCCGAGGGGACGCGCACGCGGACCTTCGGCGCCCCGTCCGGAGTTGGTTCCTGCTCGGTGGGCTGGAACCAGGAGCTGAACGCATGCGGATTCACGCGCCGCTCAACGTGCTGCAAAATTGTTGCCCACGAAACCATGCGCCTCTCGCAGGCCTTTCGGCCCTCGCGGGACGGTCAAGAAAACAAGCAGCCGTCAATTTCCACAGGTGTGGAAATAATGTGGAAATATGGCCCCTCCGCGCAGGGGCTTTGAGTCTGGGCTATCGTTTGATGCTGTTTTGTGGAACGTCCCCTGTTCCACTGGGTCCCGCCCGGCGACGACTTCGGATTCCGGGCCTTTCACGTCCCACCTTCCGGGACCGACGCGAGGGGAGATTCTGCACAACTCCCCTGAAACGGGCAAGAGAAAATTGCAGGAGGCGCAGAGGGGTTTCGCACAGAGCGTTCACAGTTTTTCCACAATGCAAAGCATTACGGCAGGCATCGAAAACAACCCCTAAAATCCAGTGCTCCGCAGATTTGCCACGCTCGACCCGCGGCGAAACTGGAGTGCTGCATCGTGGTGCTGTGGATATCTGCGCGTGAACGAGCCTTTGCGCCCTGCTGACGCACCTATGACAATGCCGGTGCGCTCGATTCGCTCAAGGAGCAGAGGAGGCCGGGCGCGGCAAATCGAACACGCCCAGGGCGCTCGAGGCCACTACAATGCGCCCGGATTCCAGTAGCATCGCGCTGGCGACGAGCCGCGATTCGTCCGGGGTGTAGATCAGGAACGAGCCGAGCTCCGCGCCGTCTGCCCGGTAGCGCAGCAGCCGGCCCCCGATTGCCAGCCAGATGTCCCCATTCGCGGGATCCACGGCCACAGGCCCCAGCATCACGTGCAAGTCCGGCCCGCCCTTGCTGCGCTGGGGCCCTTCCTCCCGCGCGATTGTCTTTCTTGCGGACATCGAAGCCCCGACGTAGTCAGCCGTGCTCACCACGAGCTGGAAGTCGGAATAGCCGTAACGGTCGTAGCGGCGGACCGTAGGCTCCGGCAGATAGGTGAAGGAGTAGTAGAGCCGTCCCGAGGAATCGCGGCACAGACGGCCGATATTGGCGTAGCGGTTCAGTTCGTCCCGCCCGGCAATTTTCTCGGGCTCGCCGAATTCGCGCACCACATGGCCCTCCGCGCCGAACACAGTGACCAGCTTCGGGGAGCGCAGACTTGCCACGGCCACTTCTCCGCCTCCGAGCGAGGCTACTGAAGTAGGCCCCGCGATGTGGATCGAGTGGTCCAGGTTTCCATTCGGCGCATACATCTGCACCGTGTTGCCCGCGCGGTCGGCCACGTAGATGTTCCCTTGATCATCCAGGTCCATATCTGCGCCGAAAGCAATCGATGAGGCTGGAGAGGAATCAACGGGCGCGTGTCCCGCCGGCTCGCCCTTGGCATTGAACATCAGGACGCCGGCGCGCTCGGTGAGCACCACGTAGCGTCCCGAGTTGTCGCGATGGATGGCCGTGACCCCCGAGGTGAGGGAAGGAAAGAGGCGCGCTCGCGCGATCAGCTCGGAATCGAGATCGGCCCGGGCAGCGAGCGCGGCCGCGAGGATGGCCGCGGCTGCTGCAGCCGCACGCAGAATCGCGCGCACAGAGGTAGGACCGTGCATAGCCAGAATTCTAGGAGCCGCAGCCGGTGCTGCCGGGTTGCCCGTCCTAGGCGGGCAGGCCCGGTGCCTGCGCCGGTTCAGGTCAACCGCAGGCACAGGCGCGAGATCGAGCGCGCCAGCCCGGTTTCCTCATCCGCATCCAGCAGCACTGCGTTCATCCGCACGTCGCCCTCGCCTACTTCGAATCGCGCCGGCAACCCGACCAGAAAGCGTTTCACCATGGCCTGTGTATCCATGCCGATTACAGAGGCGTGCGGCCCGGTCATGCCCACGTCAGTGATATAGGCCGTGCCTTTGGGAAGCACGTGTTCGTCGGCCGTGGCCACATGTGTGTGCGTGCCGATGACCGCTGTCACGCGCCCATCCAGATACCATCCCATGGCCTGTTTTTCGCTGGTGGCCTCCGCGTGGAAGTCCACAATCACGATTTTCACCGGGCCCGAGCCGTTTATGGGGCCCAGTTTGGCGAGCCGCTCCAGTTCGCGGTCTGCGGTGCGCAACGGGCAATCGTTCGGAGTCATGAACACGCGCCCCTGAAGGTTCAGCAGGCCAAAAGGAACGCCGTTCTTCGCACGGCCAACGTACATCCCGCTCCCCGGCGAGCCGGGCGCGAAGTTCGCCGGCCGCAGCAGGCGCGGCTGGGTGGGAAAATATTCCAGAATCTCCTTGCGGTCGTAAATGTGGTTCCCGCCGGAGAGCGCTTCAATGCCCATCCCCAGGAGCTCTTCCGCGAGTTTCGGGGTAACTCCGAAGCCGGATGCCGCGTTCTCACAGTTTGCGATCACCAGGTCCACGCGATGCTCCGCGCGCGCCGCTTCCAGCTCCGCCCGCACGATTTCGCGTCCGGGCGAGCCCACAATATCGCCGATGAACAGAATTCTCATTCGTCCTGATGTCCCCTGGTGGAGGAGAGGAAAGGCAGGGGAGTGGTCCGCTCAGCCGTGCCGCTCGCAGTCCTGAACCCCGTGGAAATGGTGGCGCCCCGCACCTGCTTTCAGGCCTCTCGGAGTTCCCCCGCCGTGGCGGGGGTGACGAGCACGCACAACCGCAGGATGACTCGGACGCCCGAGGTTCGGTGTTGGTTCAAGAACATGCGCGCCAACACGCGCCTCGCAGGCCGCTCCCGGCTACAGTCTAGCAGAACGCGGGTCAGAGGGCGTGAGGATCGCTCTCCGGCCGCCTCCCGCAGCTCAGAAGTGGAAGCCCAGTTCCGCGGATTCCGTCCGCGGCGTCAGGTAGTGCGTGCCGCTGAACGTGGAGAGAAAGTTGTAGAGCGCCACCTTGTTCGTGAGGTTGATCACGCCGAACCGCAGGCTCCACTTGTAGCGGTCGCCGTGGAACAGGTTGTCTTCGCCCATGGCGATATCGAAGACACTGCGCGAGGCGATGCGCGGCGGATTGTGGTCGTTGTTTTCCGTAAAGGGCGCGGGAATCTTGACCAGATTCGAGCCGTACATCGATGCGGGACACAGGTTCGCGCCGAAGGACGAACTGATGGGCGCGGTGGGCGTGGCATGTACCGTCCCGCAGAAGAGCCCCGCCTGGAACTGCTGGTCGGGGGAGAGCCCCGAAACGTCCACCAGATTGTTGGGGCCGCCGCCATCCGGTCCATTGGCACAGTCCTCGCCTCCCAGGCAGGGAACGGGGCCGGCCACCATGCCGCTGTCGTAGCGCCAGTTGAAGCCGAGCCAGGGGCCGCGCTTCCAGGGCTGGTATTGCACGTGCGTGGTTTGGTTGTACTTCTCATCGTGATCGATCCGGAATACTCCCACCGGTCCGGGCGTCGCGCCAACCCCGCTCACCTGAGGCGTGAAGAAGCGCGCCGCCACGCTGGACATCACCACATACGCCGTCAGTCCGTGAAAGTTAGGCATGTTCGCGTTGATCGCGTACCCCGGAATCTTCGAGCTGGTCCATTCGATGGGATAGGTGATCGGTGTATCGCCCAGCACGCTGAAGTCGAACGCCTTGTGCGTGTACTTCCAGATGTATTCGGCGTTGACCACCAGAAATTTTCCGAAGGCCTGCTGGAGACCGGCATGAAACTCATTGCGGTGCCCCGGGCTGAGCGGGGGAATGGAGCCGGAGATGCACATGCCGCCGGGAACGGACTCCTGGAGGTCGAAGATCACGGGGTTGTTGCAGCCGGTGCTGGCCAGAATCAGATTTTCGTTGAAGGGCGTCTCCATGGTGCGGGCATAGGAAAGGCGCAGCACCGTGTTTGAGGGCTTGATGTTGTAGGCGATGCCCAGGCGCGGCTCGGCCTGCGCGGCGCTGGCGAGGCCGTTGTAAATGTCGCCCCGGATGCCGAGGTTGAAGGACCAGTTGTGCACCGTGATGGCGTCCTGGATGAACAGCGCCGTTTCCTTGATGTCGGTGTGCCCATAAAAGTGATAGAGGCCGCTGGTGGTCTGGCCCACGGGGCAGCCGTCTGAAGCCGGCAGCGGCGCCGTGCGGGTCAAATCGTAACAACCAAGAAGCGGAATGAAGGGCGCGACGGTCGCCCCGAGCGCGGCGTTGTTTGCCGCGTTGTTCGGCGAAAGCGTCCCGGTGCATTGGGCAAAGCTGGTGATTGCCGGGTTCGTGTCCGGACTCCCGTCGGGATTCAGGCAGACGACGTTGCCGGTCGGATCCGCGATGCCGAAGCGGTCGTTTTCCGTCAGGAAGGTGTGTTCGAAGGTGACGCCCGCCTTGAAGTTGTGCATTCCTTTCACGTAGGAGAGGCTGGCGCGGGCACCGGCGTTCGTCAACGTGCGGTTTTGGCCCACGGTCTCGAATTGCAGGTCGGGCGTGTAGTCCGCGAAGGCGTCGCCGCTCGGATAATAGTTGTATTGATCGCGGCGCACAAAGGCGCCCAGCGTGAAGACCGTGCTCGAATTGATCAGGCGCGTCCACGAGGGTGAGATATTGAAGGTGCCGATTTTCGAGCGCTGGTCCTCCGGCCCCACCGGCAGGCCGTTTGGTCCCAGGCCGCCGCAGTTGCCCGTTTGTCCCGGCGGGCAGACCGGGTCCGCGGAAAGGAAGGTCCATGCCGTCGCATTTTCCGCGTCGTAGGAATTCGGCGTCTGGAACCACGACCGGCTGTAGCTGAAATTGAGGCCGATCGTATCGGCCTTTGTAATTTTGTAATCGACCCGATCGAAGAGGTTTTCTTCATTCCCCTTGTCGTGCATCACGACGAATTCGGGCCCGTCGAGGAAGCGGCCGGTGTTCAATCCACTCACGGACACGAAATTGCCCCAGTTCTTTCCCCCGTATGCAAGATCGAATCCAGTGTTTGCGGTGCCGAAAGAGCCGTAGGAGCCCGTGAGTTCGCCGTGAGGCTGGGTGACGCCCAGGCCCGAACGCGTGGTCACGTCTATGATCAGGCTCGTCTTGCCGCCGTATTCCGCTGGTGGAGCGCCGGTAATCACTTCCAGTGATTGAATGGAATCCTCGGGAATCTGGTTGGAGAAGACTTTGCTCTGCTGGTCCGTAATGGGCTGTCCGTCCACGGAGAAGGAGTTCGAGGCATGGTCGCCCAAGCCGTGGAACAGGCCGTTTGAGTCCGCGGAGACTCCCGGCGTGGTCAGCGTCACCACCGAGCTCACCGAAGAAGACACGCTCTCCAATGGCATTCGGTCGATGAGTTCGCGGCCTACGTCGGTATGAAACGTCGGGTCGACCTCAATCAGGTCGCCCCCGGTTTCCTGGACCGTAACCGACGTGCTGGTCACGGCCAGCTTGAGGGCGATGGCCAGCACTACCGGCACGCCCGAGCGGACATCCACGTCCTGCGTAAATGCCGCGAATCCCGAAGATTTCACCACCATGTGGTATGGATTGAACGGAACGTTGGGGAACTGGAACGAGCCGTTCTCATCCGTCGTCGTGGTGCGACGGTACGCGCTCACCGGATTGGCAATCTCCACCTGCGCGCCCGGGATGGAAGCACCCAACGGGTCCTTTACCGTTCCCTGAATGGTACCGGCATTCCCGGACTGCGCCCGCGCAGGCGCCGCCATCCAGCAACTCACGAAGCTGACCAGCAACAGGAAAACGATTTTGAGTCCCCTCTGCATGTTTTCTCCCACTCGCTTTAAGTGATCGGCCTTGGGTTTCTGCCGGGACTCGCCGAGGAGAGCGAACGCAGCGCCAACGGATGGGCCGCTGCACAAGGGTCCCGTCAGGGAAGATTCATTTAGGCCGAGGGAGGTGCGCGGGAGGGAGCGCTGGAGAGGAACAGCTCGGAATGGAAGAAACGGATCTCGCAAGGCGGATCCGAGCGTTGTATCAGAGGAGCAGGAAGATCGCTGGCTGCCAGCGTAGCCGGAACCCCGATGTGTGCAGCCTGGCAAATCTGGCAGGCGCCGTCGCTCTGCCCTTCCGAATGGATGTGACTGGTCGAAATTACGACAAAGAAAATCGTGAGAAGGCAAAGCCCGAGAGCCAAAAACGCTTCCGCGTTCTCCCCGCCAGCCGCGTTGCCTTGCCGTTGCTCCAGGATTTACTCACCCCAGCCCGGTTAGATGCGGGCGCACGAAGGGCCGTTTCCACGCCACGGCCCGCTCATGCAAGTCTGCGCCGCAACCGCCTGCGCAGCAAGGTGATTTGGCGGCGGAATTGCCCGCAGCGTAATTTTATTGGAGTGTTGTGGAGCAGACGAGGGCGCGCGAGCGACGCCTGGGATACGGCCGCTCAGCCTACAACACGTCGCCTTCTCGCGCCCCGAAGGGCCCCTGTTGTTAGAAGTGGAAGCCGAGCTCCGCGGTCATGGCGCGCGGAGTCACGAAATGCGTTCCACTGAAGGTGGAGATGAAGTTGTAGAGTGCAACCTTGTCGGCCACGTTGACCGCCGTCAAGCGCAGGCTCCACTTGTAGCGGTCACCGCGGAAAAGATTGTCGTGACCGACGGCAATATCGAACAAGTTGCGAGGCTTGATGCGTTGCGGATTGTGGTCGTCGTTCTCCGTCCCGGGCGCAGGAATTGACACGCGGGTGGCGCCGTAGCCGGCGGCGGGGCAAGTGGACAAGGGGGAAGAAAGCGTTGGAAACTCCGTAACCCCATTCACGATGCAAAAAATTCCCGCCTGCATCTGTTGGTCTCCGGTCAGTCCGCTCAAGATCACCGTGGGAACACCATTGAGCAACTCCGACGTTCCGGCGCAAGTGGCTGTGGCCGGGTTATAGCAGGGCACAGGGCCAGCTACGAGGCCGCTGTCGTAACGCCAGTTGAATCCCAGCCACGGCCCGAGCTTCCACGGCTGATATTGAAAGTGGCCCGTCGCATTGTGGAGCTCGTCGTGGTCAATCCGGAACACCGTGACTTCCGCTCCCGGCGTGGCCCCAATCCCGCTGATCTGCGGACCGAAGAAACGCGCCGCCACGCTCGATGTGATGACGTAGGCTGTAAAGCCGTGGAAGTTCGGAACGGTCGCGCGGATTGCGTACCCGGGAATTTTCGATTTGGTCCATTCGATGGGATAGGTGATTGGAGTATCGCCCAGCACGCTGAAGTCAAACGCCCTATCCGTATATTTCCAAATGTATTCCCCGTCGATGACAAGATACTTTCCGAAGGCTTGCTCCAGACCGGCATGAAACTCATTGCGTTTGCCCGGGGTGAGCGGAGGCACCGATGACGAGACGCACTGGCCACCGGGCACCGACGACTGGAGGGCGAAAATCACCGGGGAATTGCAGCCGGTACTGGCAAGGATGAGATTTTCATTGAACGGCGATTCCATGGTGCGTGCGTAAGAGACCCGCAGAACGGTGTTGGTGGGTTTGATGTTGTAGGCGATGCCGAGCCGGGGCTCGCCTTGCGTGGCACTGGAGATGCCACGATAGATATCAACACGTATGCCGAGGTCGAAAGTCCAGTTCCTTATCGTAATGGTGTCCTGGGCATACTGCGCGGACTCTTTTATGTTTGCGTTGGCCAGAAAGTTAAACAAGTTGCTGGTGGTTTGTCCCGCGGGGCAGCCATCGGAAGCGGGCAGCGCGGCTGTGCGCGTCAAATCGTAGCAGCCCAGCAGAGGGATGAACGGCGCGACGGTAGCCCCGAGCGCCGCGTTGTTTGCCGAGGTGTTGGGCGAGAGCGTGCCGGTACACTGCGCGAAGCTGGTGATGGACGGGCTCGTGACCGGACTCCCGTCGGGATTCAGGCAAACAACGTTTACCGTCGGGTCCACGATGCCGAACTTGTCGTTCTCGTGTAATGCCGTGTTCCTGAAGTCGATGCCCGCTTTGATGTTGTGGATACCTTTCACGTAGGAGACGCTGGAGCGAATTCCCGCGTTCGTCAAGGTGCGGTACTGCTGCACGGTTTCAAATTCCAAGTCCGGCGTGTAATCGGCGAACGGATTGCCGCTCGGATAATAGTTGTAAGCATCTCGTCGCACCCACGCCGCCACGGTGAGCACCGTGTGCCTGTTAACGAGCCGGGTCCAAGATGGCGCGATATTGAATGTCCCGATCTTCGAACGCTGATCCTGAGATCCTACTGGCAAGCCAGTCGGCCCCAATCCTCCGCAGTTACCGATCTGTCCGGGCGGGCACGTCGGGTATGCCGAATTGAAAGTCCAACCGGTTGCTTCTTGTGCGTCGTAGGAGTTGGGGGTTTGGAACCAAGACCGGCTGTAGCCGAGATTGAGAGTAATCGTATCCACGGTCGAAATCTTATAATCGACGCGGTCAAAGAAATTTTCCTCGTTGCCCCGGTCGTGTATCACGCCGAACTCCGGGCCATCGAGAAAGCGGCCGGTGTCCAAGCCATCCAAGGAAACGAAGTTACCCCAATTGCCTGCGCCGTAGGCCAGATTGAATCCAGAGTTGGAGGTGCCAAATGAGCCGTAGGAGGCCGTCACCTCGCCATGCGGCGTATCGACGCCCAACCCTGATCGAGTGGTTGCGACAACGACCAGACTTGTCTTGCCCCCAAACTCGGCCGGCGGTGCGCCCTCAATTACCTCCAGGGATTGCACCGAATCTACGGGAAGCTGATTCGAAAAGACCTTACTTTGCTGATCGGTGATTGGCTGTCCGTCGATCGAGAATGAGTTTGACGCATGATCGCCAAATCCGTGGAACAACCCGTTTGAGTCCGCCGCGACGCCCGGCGAGGCCAAGGTCACCAGCGAACTGAGCGACGAAGATGTGCTTTCGAGGGGCAGCCTATCAAACAGGCCCCGATCCACGTCGGTGTGCGTAGTCGGATCATTTTCCACCAGGTCGCCACCGGCCGACTCCACAATTACCGTCGTACTGGCTGAAGAGAGCTTCAGCGCGATCGCCACAGTGACGGGAACGGACGAGCGCACGTCGATATCCTGCGTGAAGGTCGCGAAGCCCTTCGCCGTCACGGTCGTGTGGTACGGGTTGTACGGCACGTTGGTGAACCGGAAGGAACCGTCCGACGCGGTGGTTACCGTGCGACTGTACTGGCTGATCGGATTTGCAATCTCCACGGTAGCGCCTGAAATCGCGGCGCCCGAAGGATCGTTTACAGTGCCCGTAATAATCCCGGCGGTTCCAGACTGCGCACGCGCGGGCGCGGCGATCGAACAAATGCTGAAACTCGACAACAATAGCGAAATAATTTTGAATCTCTTCCGCATGGTTCCTCCCATCCGCTTCGCGTGATCGGCCGTGGGTTTCTTCTGGGACTTGTCCGCCTGTGGCGGACGGACGCAACGCCAAACGGATCTGGCGGTGCGCGATATTCCCCTCAGATTGGAGGAAATAATTTACGCAGAGGGAGGCGCGCGGGAAGGAGCGCAGGGAAGAAACAGCTCGAAGTGAACAAACCGGACTTCGCGGGGCAATTCAGACCGTTGGATCAGGGGCACCGGGAGTCCATCCGCTGCCAGCGTTGCTGGAATCCCGATGTGCGCGACCTGGCAGATGCGGCAGGCCCCGTCGCGCTGGCCTTCGGGATGGATGTGACTGGCGGAAAGAACTACGAAGAAGATAGTGAGAGCGCACAACGCGAGAGCCAGAAACGCCCTGGCGTTCGATCCCCGGTTCGTTGTCCTCTGTCGTTCCACCGCGTGAAACCGCCCCCAGGTTCCTTAGATGCGGGCAGAAGAAAGGCCGTTTCGAGTGTTGGAGCGCCCGCCGCTATTCTGTGCCCCGCCGGCCGCCTGCCGGCAGGCCAGGAAGCAAGGCGCATCTCCGCAGGCATTATACCTCGAAGACGAATCCCCCCGCGCTCACGGATCCCGGAGTTGCCTGTCGAGCACCCGTCTCAGGGCATGCCGCGGTTGCCCGTGGCCTCGCGCAATTGCTCCGCCGCGAGCATGTAGGAAGCCAGCGCCTGGCGGTAGGCGAGCTGGGTGGCGCGGTAACTCCGCTCCGCGTCCAGAAAATCCAGTAGGCTCGCGGCGCCATGCTGATAGGCGTACTCGGTGATGTCGAGCGAGAGCTTTGATTCGTCGAGATAACCGGAGCGGTAGAGCCGGACAACCTGGTCGTTCGACTTCACTCCCTCGTACGCGCCGGCGACGTCGCCGTACACGGTTTCCGTGGCCGCGCGGCGCAGCTCTTCGGCCTGTGTGATCGCAAATTTTGTGCGCGCAATTTCGCCCTGGTTGCGCGTGAAAATGGGAATCTCCATGTTGAAAAATGTTGAGACGCTGCTCATACCGCCGACGTGTGTGTAAACGACCTCGAGCGTCGGGTCGCGCTTTCCGTAGGCGATGGCCAGATCGTGCTGGCTGTTCGCCGCAACCACGCCCTGGATCGCCGCGCGCAGGTCCGGACGGTGCTCGTTGGCCATGGCCAGCGCGTCGTCCTGCGTGGTCTTCACTGGCTCATACTCCAGCGTCCCGGCCACGTCGTAGTCCACCGGCACCGATTCGTATCCCAGCTGCTCGCGCAATCCCACCAGCGCCTGCACGCGGCCGAGCTCCGCCTGCGACACGTCCGTCTGGAACTGCAGCAGCTGGAGTTTGATTTTCAGGTAGTCGCCTTCGCTCATGTCTCCGGCTTTGAAGCGGGCCTCGCTGATGTCCACTGTGTGCTGGAAGCTCTCCAGGTCCTTCTGTGCCAGCGCCAGATTGTCTTCGGCCAGGAGCGCGGAGACGAACGCCGATGCGGTCTGGAAGCTGAGGGTGCGCTCGTTGTCTGCCACCTGCGAGAGGGTGACCGCGGTCTGGTCCTTGGCGGCCTGCAGACGGTGCTGCCGCTTCTGTCCGCGCTCGAACAGGTAGCTCGCGCCCAGATCGAACTGCGCTTGCTGGTCGGTGTAGTCGGCGGTCCAGCGGTTGGGATTGAAAATAGGAAGGAATTGCGCGTCGCCCATCAGCACCGGGTTGGGACGAAGATTTGCCGTGATCTCCTGCGCCTGGTTCTGCTGGATGGTGGTGCGCGCGGCAGCCAGGGCGTGGTTGTGAGCCAGAGCCAATTTCACCGCCTCGTCCAGCGTGATCCGCACAGGCGGCCGCGGAATGCCCGGCTGCGTCTGCGCGCGCACTCCCTCGACAGGAAGCAACGTCGCCAGGCAAGCCGCAAAGATAAAATGGCGTGAGCACATGGTTTTCGCTCCTTAATCTTTCCAGCTGAAAAGTTGGACTGGGCTCGCGGTCCGCGGGCAGCGCTCAGGCCGATTGACCTAGTGCGCGATCCACCATTTCCAGGCAGTTTTCGGCCCGCTTGCGGATCTGGCCCTCGAGCTCCTGCTGACGCGCCCGCAGTTGATAGACCTCGTCCGCCAGGTGAAGCGCGGCGAGCACCGCTGTGCGAAGCGAATCCACGGCGCCGGTCACTTCCGCCACGGCGCGCATGCGTTCGTCCACGTAGCGCGCCAGCTCCTGCGCGTGCGCCTCGTCGGTTTCTCCGCGCAGGTGATACACCTGGCCGTAAATTTCCACGCGCACAGATGGTTCCATCCCGTTTTCCTCCACGCGGCGGAGCCGGCGTCGCGCCGCCTTCGCGCACCATTCTGCGAGCACGCG
>JASHSV010000295.1 GCA_030038535.1 Candidatus Acidiferrales bacterium | reverse complement strand
GTTGAATCCGGGGAGGACGGTCGCGCCGCGGGCATCGATCACGGCGGTTTGCGGGCCGATCCAGGGATCGATTTGTTCGTCAGAACCAACCGCAGCGATGCGCTCGCTGACAATGGCGATGGCTTGAGCCTCCGGAAGTGCGCGATCGACGGTGTGCACCTTGCCGTGGTGAATCACGAGGCTGGCGGTGATGCGTGCAGGGAGTGATTGTGAGCTGCCGAGGAGTGCAAGAAGAAGAGGCGGAGCAAGGGCGAGCAGAAGACCAGCAAAGAGCCGTGAGGATATCAATTTGAAACTCCCTTCGGTGATCGGACGTCCGCGGCGCGGGATGGGTTCAGCGGGCCCCCCATTTGAGCTTGGTGCGCAGGATTTCGAAGTAAACCTTATCGGAAGGGCGAATGAGCTTCAGCTTGTTCCGCGCCTTGGTGACGGTGACGCGGTCGGCGTCGCGTAGCTGGACACCGACCTGGCCGTCGATGGTGAGAAAGGCGTCCTCCTGGGCACTGGCGACGACGAGTTCGATTTTGGTTTGGTCGGGGACGACGAGAGGACGGTTGGAAAGGGCGTGCGGACAAATGGGGGTGACGACAAACGCGCCGACTTGCGAATGCACAATAGGCCCGCCGGCGGAAAGGGAATAGGCGGTCGAGCCGGTGGGAGTGGAGAAAATGATGCCATCCGCCTTGTAGCTGCAGGCATAGCTACCGTCGAAGTAGAGATCGAGCGAAAGAATCCGGGCCATGGCGGTTTTATTGACGACGACGTCGTTCAGGCCGCGGTGACGTGCGACCACGGAACCGGCGCGTTCGAGTGTGGCGTCGAGCAGGACTCGTTCGCTGATGCGGTAATCGCCGGCAAGAACCAGTGTCAGGGCGTTGTACAACTCCTCGCGGGGGAAGCTGGTGAGAAAGCCGAGGCCGCCAAGGTTGATAGCCAGGACGGGGATGTCGTGGTCGCCGAGGGCGCGTGCAGCGGCGAGCAAGGTGCCGTCACCGCCGAGGACGACTGCGAGATCGGCGCGGCTGCCGAGTTCGGCGCGGGAGACGGCCTGCGCTGGTGAACCGAGGCAGTTGGCCGTTTCCTCGTCGTAAAGGACTTCGAGTTGGCGCTCCTTAAGCCAATCCGTAAGCTTCGGGACGATGGAGCAAACGTCCTCTTTACGCGGCTTGGAAATGATTCCGACGATGCGAACAGAAGTCATGAGCGCAGTGGATTCTACTTCATGGGGCGGAATTTGTAACGGAGGCACCAGGACTGGGTTCGCGCGCGTGTAGGAACAATTCGGGAGCGCTTTCCCCGTGAGGCAACCGACTGGGGCGGCTTGCGAAGGGGAGCGGCCCAGGCAGATGAGGATGGACAACGAAATATTCTAATAAGTTTAATAGTTCAATGTCTAGCTACATCTGGCGCGTGTTATATTGGGCGGGTCCGTTTGTGTTCGTTTGAGGTGGGCAATGGGTGGAGGGCGATCTTGGCAGGTGCTTCATTTGATTCTGCTTTTTTGCTTCGCAACTTTTCCGGCGGGATGTGGCGGAGGAGGGGGCGGAGGCGGTGTTGGATCGGGTCTTTTCCCGGGCTCTCAGGAGGTTCTGTTTGCCGACAGCAGCACGGGCATCCAGGCGTTTGCGATTTACACGGCAACTGGAGAACTGGTCCCTCTCGCGGCGACTGCTGATTCATCTCTTTCTCGCTTTGTTACCGGGAACATGGTGGTTACGAAGCCGGGAACGTTCTTGCTGGTCTGTGATTCCACGGGTGGTCAAATCAAGGTGTTTTCCATCACCGCGGCTACTGGTGCGCTGACTCAAGTTGCGGGATCGCCGTTTCCTATAGGTGGCTTGGGCGGCGGAAGCATAACGATGGACTCGAGCGGCCACTATGTTTATGCCGCGTACCAGAACGGTGTGGCAGGGTTTCAGTTTGATCCGACCACGGGCGCGCTTACGCCGCTTTCGGGCTCACCCTTCTCCGATGGAAGTTCTCCGAACGCGGCGCTGGCTGACCCTTTGGAAAACCTTCTGTACACCACGAACAACACGGTACAGCAAGGGCTGTCGGTGTATAGTCTAAATCCATCAACGGGCGCGCTCAGCGCTGTTCCCGGTTCACCGTTTGCGACCGCATTGAGCACTCCGCCCTACAACCTGGCAGTTGTGCCTGTCGGCGGCATTGTCTACGCGACCATACCGTCCAACAACGCAGTGCTTGGAGTAGTCATAAATTTTCTTACTGGAGATGTTCCTAACCCGATTCCGGGATCTCCCTTCTCTGCAGGGAATCTTGATTTGTTTCTGGCCATCGAGCCTACAGGAAGGTTTCTCTATACCTGTAGTCAGGGCAACGGAAGCATATCGGGCTACATGATCAGTTCAGCTAACGACGCCTTGATCCCCATCGCGGGAACTCCATTCGGTGGCAGCAACTGTGACACCACTGTGGTTGCCGATCCCTCGGGCCAATACCTATATGCTGCATACCCGCAAGGCAATTCAATCACCGGGTTCCAAATTGATCCGTTGGCAGGTGCGCTGAAGCAGCTCAGCGGTTCCCCGTTTCCAGCCAAAGACGCAACGCTTCTGGGTGTTGGGACGGTAACGGTTCAATAGCCCGCCGGGTCGGAGTGCGGACCAGAGCGAGCGGTCATTGGACGCGCTGCGCATGCACGAAAAACTCGAGGTTGCCTTCGGCGCCTGGGAGGCGGCTGGCGCGGTCGGCAATGACGGACAGTCCACAGGATTCTGCGGCGGAACGGACGCGATCGATTGCACGGCGATGGAGGGCGGGGTCGCGGACGACGCCGCCACGACCGACGGCGGCGCGTTCCAGTTCGAACTGGGGTTTAACCAGGAGAAGGAACAGGGCGCCAGGAGCGGCGAGTGGCACGAGAGCCGGTAGGACTTTGGAAAGGCCGATGAAAGAAAGATCTGCGGTGATGAATTGCGCGGGTTCGGAGACATCGGCTGGCAGCAGAAAGCGCGCATTCTTCTCGATGGGAATGACGCGCGGATCCTGGCGAAGCTTCCAGGCGAGCTGGCTGGTGGTCACATCCACAGCATAGACGCGAACAGCCCCGCGCTGGAGCAGGCAGTCGGTGAATCCTCCAGTGGAGCACCCCACGTCGAAGCAAACGAGGCCGGAGGGGCTGACGCCGAAATCGTCGAGTGCGCCGGCAAGTTTTGTTCCCGCACGGCTGGCGAAGGCGGGATCCCCCCCGGCGAGTTCCACCGGGGCGTCAACAGCAACGAGACTTCCTGCCTTGGAATGCGGAGCGCCGGAAACGCGCACGCGGCCTGCGAGGATGAGCGCCTGGGCGCGCCGACGGGACTCAGCCAAGCCGCGCTCTACGAGCAACACATCCAGACGACGTTTTTCGGTTTTCGAACGCCGCAGGGGGATTTGAAACTCGCCTTTTCCCATTAGGTGCGGCGTGCGACCAGATAATCTGCGAATGCGTGGAGGCGCTGGGCGCGCGCGGCAAAGGGTGCGAGCGCTTCGTGGGCGCGTTCGAGGAAGGAACGCGCAGTCTCGCGCGATTTGTCGAGGCCATAGAGCGCTGGATAGGTGGCTTTCTGCTGCGAGGCGTCTTTTCCGGCGGTTTTGCCGAGCGTGGCGGAGGATTCCTCGACGTCGAGAATATCGTCCACCACCTGAAAGGCGAGGCCGATATTCTCGCCGAAGCGTCGGAGGCGCTCGACGTCCTCGCTTTGGGCGCCGCCCGCAATGGCGCCGGAAACCACAGAGGCGCGGATCAGGGCCGCGGTTTTAGAGCGATGGATGTACTCGAGCATGGAGGCGTCAATGGGCTTGCCGCCGGCCTCGAGGTCGGCCACCTGGCCCCCGACCATTCCGCCAACAGTGCCGGCCGCCGTAGCGACCTCCCGCACGAGAGCAGCGCGGCGTTCGGCGGAAAGTTCGGCGGAGGCCAGCACTTCGAAGGCGCGTGTGAGCAGCGCGTCGCCAGCCAGAATTGCCATGGCTTCGCCGAATACTTTGTGGTTGGTGGGACGGCCGCGGCGGAGATCGTCGTTGTCGAGAGCAGGCAGATCGTCGTGGATCAGCGAATAGGTATGGATAAATTCGAGGGCGCAGGCGACGGGTAGCACACCGCGGGGCGGGCGGGAGAAAATACGCGCGGATTCAATGCACAGAATCGGCCGGATGCGTTTTCCTCCGGCAAACACGCTGTAGCGCATGGCGCGGTGAATCACGGACGGCGGCTCCGATTCCGGTGGCAGGAGCGTGTAGAGAGCGGAATCGACTTCGGCGCGATCGGCCTCGATGAAGTCGCTGCTCGCAACGGCGGCAGACTGACGAGCGGGGGAGGGTTGGGTCACGACGAGGAGTCCTCGTCGGAGCCCTTTGGTCGGAATGGCTCGGCGGCAAGCTTCCCGTCAGCAGATTTGAGCAGGATTTCGACGCGGCCCTCCGCTTCCTGAAGCTGCTTCTGACATTGCTGGGCGAGTTGCAAGCCCTCCTCGAAAAGCTTCATGGCGTCGGTGAGCGGGAGGTTGGGCTGTTCGAGGCGCTTGACCACGTCTTCCAGGCGAGCCAGTGATTTCTCAAAATCCAGACCCGCCTGAGGAGAGGACTTGTCGCCCGGTTCGGCCGCATCGGCGCCGCGGGCCTTCTTTGCTGGAGGCACATTCACCGGCTTCACCTCGCGGCCATCCGCCGCTCCTGGAGCTAGCTCTGGCATCGGGGACAAAAATACGTCGAGCGCCCGGATTGCGTAATTCGCCGAATACCGCGCGGGATCTTTGGCCCGCAGCGCCGACATGGGCGGCCCTCGCGGCCGTACACGCGCAGGATGCGGTCCAGCCCCTGGAACCACCATTGCGGATCGCGAAAATCCGGCGGGGGCGTGAGACAGCATTCTAGCGCAGCCCGGAGAACGCCAACAATTGCTTTATGGAGGGACCGGACTTCCGCGGGCGTCACGCGGTTTGATGGACGCCGCGGGGAGAGGCGCGCGCGCCAGAGAGCCTCGTTCGAGTAGATGTTGCCCAGGCCGGCGATGCGCGACTGGTCCATGAGGAAGAGCTTGAGCGGGCGGCGGGAGGAGCGGAGGAGGGCGGCCAGGGCGGCGCCGGTAAAGTCACGAGAGAGCGGTTCTAGGCCGAGGCGGCGCAGGCCGGGGATGTCGCGCAGGTCTTCCGTCGAGCGGATGCGGCCGAAGTGACGGGTATCCACGAATCCCAGAACGGCGGGACGCGGCCCAGCGAGGGTCAGGCGGACACAGGAGTGCGGCGTTCTTCCAGCAGGGGGCATGAGCGTGAGTTGGCCATCGAGCATGAAGTGAATGACGATCCATCCGCGATCGAGCCGGAGGAGAAGGTATTTTGCTCGGCGCTGCACGCTGCGGATGGTCCGGCCCCGGACGGCGCGCGTAAACTCGGCTGGTGTGTGCGGCCG
>JASHSV010000294.1 GCA_030038535.1 Candidatus Acidiferrales bacterium | reverse complement strand
GCGCATCAGCACGGCGCCGTGAATACGTTCCCGGGCCTTGTACACACCGCCCGTCACATCACGAAAGTGGGCTGTACTAGAAGTCGCCTCGCCAACCGCAAGGGGGCAAGCGCCAAAGGTATGACCCATGATTGGGGTGAAGTCGTAACAAGGTAGCCGTAGGAGAACCTGCGGCTGGATCACCTCCTTTCTAAAGTTAAAGGCGGATCTACCTGCACTCGCTGCAGGGATGAGCTGCCCAACCGGTTCTCACGGACCGGGTTTGGCTGACCAGCAGCCTTACGGGTTCTGGCCCGTTTCACTCGATTGATCAGGGATTGCCCCGAGGCGAATTCACGCCCCGGCCCCGATGCTTCGGGACCGGGGCGTTTTTATTCTAGTGGGCGATCGCAGAACAACGCGCTAGGGCCTTGGGTGGTAATTCGGATAGGTAGGCTGCTTGTACGTGGGCAGCGGATGGTCCTTAAGGGACTGCAAGACGATTTCGACTGCCTTTTCAAGCTGCGGATCGTGCCCCTCGCGAACGAGTTTCGGATCGAGTTCCACTTCCACGTCGGGCGCGATCCCGTGGTTTTCCACTTCCCACTTGCCTTCCGTGCCGAAGATCGCCCAACGGGGAGCGGTGACGGTGCCTCCGTCCATCAGAACGGGATAACCGCCGATGCCGACAAGACCGCCCCAGGTGCGCGTGCCGACCAGTGGCCCGATGCCCGCCTTCCGGAAATACCAGGGCATCGCATCGCCACCCGAGCCGGCAAATTCATTGATGATCATCGTTTTTGGTCCCTGGATGGCTTCCTGCGGTTCCAAATAGGTCTCGCCCTCGCGCGTGGCAACCAGACTGAGGGTGGGGCGGCGGAGATAGTCGATGATGTAATCAGCGAGCTGGCCCCCGCCGTTGAAGCGCTCGTCGAGGATGGCGCCCTGCTTGCCGACCTGCGCGAAATAGTAGCGGTTGAAGTTGGTGTAGCCGGCGCCCGCAGTGTTGGGGAGATAGACGTAGGCAATTTTGCCGCCGGACATCTCATCCACTTTGCGGCGGTTGCCTTCAATCCAGTCGAGATTGCGCAGCGCGGTCTCGCTTTCCACGGGCACGACAGTGACGTCGCGCGCGCCGGAGCCGTCGGGATTGGGCCCCACGCGAAGCACGGTTTGCTTACCCGCGGTTTCCTGGAAGAACGAGTAAATTTCGTCCGTGCCGCGAAGCTCGCGGCCGTTGACGGCGAGCAGATACTCGCCCTGCATCACGTTGACACCGGGCTGAGTGAGCGGGGCGTGGAGCTCCGGATTCCAGTTTTCGCCGTTGAAGATGCGCGAAAAGCGATAGCGTCCGTTTTCGATAGTGTAGTCCGCCCCGAGCAATCCCACCCGGACGGCCTTGACCTCGGGGAAGATTCCACCGGCGACGTACATGTGCAGGACGTTGATGTTGGCGAGCATGTCGGCAAACAGATAGTCGAGGTCGGCGCGGCTGGTGACCCCGGCGAGGAAGGGCTCGTAGGCTTTTTCCGCGGCGGCGAGATTGAGGCCGTGGAAGTGCGGGTCGTAGAAGAAGTCGCGCTCGATGCGCCAGACTTCATGAAACATCTGCCGCCATTCGGCGGGAGGATCGACGTACACCTGCATGTCGGCAGTCTTGAGCTTGCCTTCGCCGGGCTTGACGGGCTTGTCGGCAGCGGTGATGAACCAGTCGTCGCCGTGGCGATAGAGCATTTTTTCGCCGTTGTCGGAGAGGATGAAGGCGCGCGCGTCGTCGAGGATCTTTTCGGCCTTCCTTGTTTTGAGTTCGAAGCGCTGGACGGAAAAGCCCGGAGGACCGGCACCTCCGACCTGCGAACCCTCAAGGACGTAGAGGACGCCCTCCTTTCTCGAAGTCAGGAACCGGTAATTCCGCTCGGGGATGGGGAGTGAAAGGATGCGCTGGCTGAGGTTGTCGAAATCGATGGTGACCTTGACGGGTTCCTTCTTCTCCTTTTCCGCCCCGGGTACGGCAGGCTTTTCGTCCTTTTTCTCGGCGGCTTTCTCGTCGTCGCTCTCCGGTGCGATGGGCGAGGGCAGGTCTTTTCGCAGGACGGCCACGTAAACGGCGCGCGTGACGGGATGCGCTTCGCTGGTCATGTCAAGCCAGCCAGTGGTAAGTCCCATGTCGGTACTGGCGGTGAAATAGAGATATTTTCCGCTTTTGTCGAAGTGCGGGTAGAGCGCGTCGCTCATGCCGTCGGTGAATTGCGTGATCTTGCGGTCTTCGAGGGAATAGACGAACACGGCATGCTGGTAGCTAGCGAGTTGCTTGGTATAGGCGAGCCAGCGGTTGTCGGGCGACCAGACGACGTCGAATTCGTGGTAAGGCGAGTCGAAACGATCCGTGTCCACCTTGACCGGCTCGGGGTGATCAAGGTCCACATACCAGAGGTTGAGGCGCTTGTCGCTATAGGCGATCTTCTTGCTGTCGGGCGACCAGGTGGGATCGTAGAAGAACGACGGGGGCCGGCCGAGATCGATCACACGGGCAGGTGAGAGGCCGTCCTGGGAACGGATGTGAAGCGCGTATTCGCCTGACTCATCGGAGAAATAGGCGATGGAGTTGCCGTCGGGCGACCAGGCGGGATCGCGTTCAGCGGCGCCGGGCGTGTTGGTGATATTCCGGATGTCGCCCTTTTCCGCTGGGACGGTGAGGATTTCGCCGTGGGCTTCGAAGACAGCGCGCTGGCCGGTGGGAGAAATGTGCGCGTTCAGGATATGCTCGGCCACCTTTTCGAAGTGCGGGCGGACCTGGGGCATGTCTGCGGCGATGCGCACCTCGATCTGTTTTTCCTTTCCTGTGGCGAGGTCGTAGAGATGAAGGGAACCGAGCTGCTCGTAAACGATGGCGCCGGGGCCAGCCGTGGCAGACTTGAAGTCGAAGCTGGAGTTGTCGAGCAGCTTTCGGATCTCCTGCGTCCTGGTGTCGTAAGCAAAGAGCGTCACGGCGCCGTCGCGGTCGGAGAGAAAATAAATCTTGTCGCCGATCCACATGGGACAGTAGTCGTTGGAGTCCACGTGAGGCAATTTGACGATACTGGAGTCGGCGAGATTGGCGACCCAGATGGATGCGAAGTGGCCGCCACGATAATGCTGGATGGCGACGTAGCTCGTGGCCGCGCCGAGGCGACGGTTCCAGGAGGGCACGTAGGCGATGTGAGAGCCGTCCGCAGAGTATGAGCCTTGCACGCCCATCGGCAGAGGAAGCAGGGTGGGGAAGCCGCCGGTAACCGGCACGGTATAGAGTTGCTCGAAGCGCGAATAGCTGCTCCGAACGGAGCGGAAGATCACGCGCTTGCCGTCGGGCGTCCATCCGACTGCCACGTCCGTGCCGGGATGCCAGGTGAGGCGGCGTGGCTCGCCTCCCGTTGCGGCCACGACGTAGACATCCTGATTGTGCTCGTAATCGCCGGTGTAGGCCACGAGTGAACCGTCCGGGGAGAACACGGGGCCGCTAAGCATGCCGGACCCGGTGACGAGACGGCGGGCCTCTCCGCCACTGCGGTCCACGATCCAAATTTCTCCACCATAGGCGAACGCAATGTGCGTCCCGCTCACTGTGGGATTTTGGAGAAGGAGAGGCTTGGCCGATTGCGCTCGGCACGTGGGAGCGAGCAGACAAGCAATTGCGAGCAAACAAATTTTCCTCATGAGGATCTCTCCGATCGGATCGAGAGGATTGGAGTCAGGAAGCCCTGGTCATTGCGGACGCATGGTACCACGGAGGGGATGAAGGATAGAGGAGGAGTCAGAGCGTTACCGAGATGGAAATACACCGAGAGCAACACGGGCAATTCCCGATCTGGTTGTAGTGGAAGTGCTGTCCGGGCAGCGAATCTCAAATTGATACTCTCCGCTTTACATCGTCTCCCCTTCCCGATAATCTGCTTAACCCGTCCACCCAGGGGCAACGTTTCGGACACTCAAAACTGAGCATGATCCACTTCGGCAGCGACACGTCGACGGCTCGCGAGGTAGCCCGGGAGACGCTTCCTGTTGGTGCGGTTGGGCCGCCAGTGCGCATTTCCATTGGGCAGGCGCCCACGGCACTTTTGCGCGCCCCGGACGCACTGTTGCGTGAGCGGACAGTAAATCGATACCGGGAGTTTTCGACCGGTTCTACGCGTGGTTTCTCCAACTTTTTCAAACAAGCCGGCCAGCCCGCGCAGCTAGGGATGGAGGTGCAATGACGCTGACCGGTTTCGGAGCGCCGCGGAGGCGGAAGGCGGGCTCTTTTGCCCGGCTCGCCGCGTTGCTGCCGGCGGCGTTCTGTCTGGCGGCGTGCTTCTCGGCACCGGCGTTTGGGCAGTCGTTCGCGAGGCCGGATGGTTCGATCCCGGTGCCGGTGGACTGGAGCTCAAAGCACGTACTCTTTACCGCGGGTTACACGCCGGAGCAGGCGGCAAAGATGCGGAATGAGCCGCGGGTCTATGCGGAGTGGCTGCACTATGGGAATGCTCCCCCAGGTTTAGGCCTGGTGCGCAGGCGGCCGACGCCGCCGGAGCCGCCCAGACGATTGAGGGGCGAGATAGGAAGGGACTGGGCCGTCTCGCTGGGCGCCGGCGGAGTCGCGCCAGGCATGTCGCCCGCGAAGTACACCTTCAATGTAAACGCGACGCCGAGCTGCACCTCCGATTACGTGGTATTCCCCATCAGCGCTTTGACCGGGTACACGCGCGCCAATGTTGTGGGCACCTTTACCGCCGAACCGGCAGCGGGTGCGACTACTTCCATCACCATAACTCCGACGGGTGGAACCGCGGTCACTTTGACTTTGACCTCATCGACTACCACGAACACGGGGCTAGACTTCGAGGTGTCCGCCACGCTCGACACCAATGCGACGAATCTGGCGGCCGCGATCAATCGCAATCTTAGTGCTACCGCTCTCGACCGCGTGGTAGCGGTTGCGTCGGGAGCCACGGTCACCGTGTATGGGCTCACGGCTGGGAGCGGCGTGACACTGACCGATGCAAACACATTGACCAATTTTACGTGGGGCGCCGTGACTGCGGGGACGAACGGCAGTCAGGCAAACATCGTGGCCCTCAACCAGCTCTACAGTGGATCCGGGACACCGCAGTGTGGCTTCACGAATCCGGAATTCCTCTTCTCCTACGCCTCGGGCGTGGGGCCGGTGGCCACCTCGCCCAGCCTCTCGCTGAGTGGCAGAGGGATCGCCTACGTGGAGAACGACCCGAACATCGGCGCAATCCTGCACGTTCTGACGTATGGCACCGGCACCGAGTACGGAGCGGGCTGCTCCAGCAGCAACAACGGGACGGCCATGCCGACCTGCGCAACCAACCCGGTGGTTCCCGGAAGCACGGCGGGCAGCACCGCGACGGACTTCATGCTTCCCCTCGGTTTGGTTGCGGCCAACGCAGCCACCGCGGTAGCGGGAGCGGCAGACAGCTTCTCGTCGCCATTCACTGACTATGCCAACGACACTACTTTCGTCGGGGACAACAACGGCTACCTGTACTCGATCAAGCCCACGTTCGGCGGGACGCCAGCGTTCGCGGGAGGGAACTTCCCGGTGCATGTAAGCGCCACGCCGGCGTCGATCACGCCGACTGCAGTAACGGCATCAACGACGGTCGTGACTGTCACCGTAGCGAACACGCTTAGCATCGGAGAGCTGGTGACCATCACGGGAGTGGGCGCCGATGGCGCCAATGGCTGCACTGCCGGGGACATCCTTGCCATCAATGGAACGCAAACCGTTGCCACGGCAGCCGCAGGGAATTTCACCTTCGACGCCACGATACCCAGCGCGACGACGGGCTGCACGGTGACCGCAGCAACGAGCGTCACCCCGGGTTCCAACTATCTGTCGGCCCCGGTGGTTGATGTGGGGGGAACCGGCAACATTTTTGTCGGGGATAGCAGCGCGAACCTGTACGAGTTGACGCAGGCCGGAGCTACGGCAGCAGCATCGCTCGCGCTCGGCGAGACCCTGAACGGCGGCATTCGCGACGGAGCCCTAATTGACTCGACGAATAAGGTAGGCTATGTGATGACGGCCTGCAGCACCGACACCACGGGGGGCGAGACAGACACGACGAATTCCGCTCTTATTCAATTTGATTTTACAAGCACTACACTGACCTCGGCTGCGGTCGCGGGGCTCGATTCCGGTGCGAATCAGGCCTGCTCGGTGGCCGGCTACCCAATCTACGACGCCACGCCGGACTACCGCTACTTTGCCCTGGGAATCGGCAGCGCTACGGCGGCGAACAACGGCGAAATCATTGCTGCCAGCTCCGGCACGGGCGGCCAGCAGATAAAAACCTTCCAATTCGTCAGTTCCGTTTTGCAGACAGCGCCGGAGGGCGGTGACAAGCCTCAACTTGGGACCGGCGCTTCGGTCATCGCGCCGCTCACTGAGTTCCTGAACAGCGATGCATTCAGCGTGAGCGCTGTTACGGCCACAACCACCGTGGTGACCGTAACAGCGAACAACATACTCGAGGCCGGCGATACGGTGACTCTCACGGGCGTGACTGCCAAAACGGCAAACGGCTGCACGGCGGCGGACGTCACTGCCATCAATGGATTACAAACCGTTGCTACGGCAAGCGCAACGAATTTCACCTTCGACGCCACCATACCCAGCGCGACCACCGGCTGCACCGTCACCGGTGCAACTGCTGGAGCGGATTACATGTTCATGGCAGTAGAGCAAAACCCAACGGAATTGTATTCCTTTCTCCTGCCGGGCACGGTGCTGGTCGCGGGATTGGACAACCCTCCTACCCCTACGGCGACAAACACCGCCGATATCGCCGGCGGGACAAGCGCCATTATCGTGGACAACAATTCCACAGAGGGGCAAGCGTCGAGCATTTACTTCGGGACGCTGGCGACGTCGACTACCATTTGCGGAACCACTGCCGCGTACTGTGCGGTGAAACTAACGCAGTCCGCGTTGCAGTAGAGTGAGCGCGAAACAGAATCGGTGAGAGTAGTGGCATGAGACAACCACAAGACCGAACGGCGGCAACCGTGAAAACGCGGGAGGAATCCGGCAAGGCAAAGAGGCCTTATCAGAAACCGTCGTTCCGTCACGAACCCGTGTTCGAGACGTCGGCGCTGATCTGCGGCAAGATGAGCAGCACGGAAAGCCAGTGCAGATTCACGCAAAAGGTCTCCTGATGGACCGGACGGCCCGCATGAGTGAGAAATATATTTCCCGCAGTCCGGCCATTGCCGCGCGCCGATTGGGCGATGAGATGTTAATTATGTCGGCCGCGGATTCCACGCTGTTCAGCCTGAATCCTGTGGCTACGTGCATCTGGCAGGCGGCCGACGGGCGTACGCCGCTCTCGCAAATCGTGGAGCGGCACGTGTGCACCGAATTCGAAATCGATCCGGAGGAGGCCTACCGGGACGCCGCGGGCTTTGTGGAGGAATTGGCGCAGCACGGGATTCTCCGGATCTCCGACGATCCAGAGCCCGAGGGGCCCGCCGCGGGAGAAATGCCGTGAGCCTGATGCAGGAGATGAACGCGCGAGCGCTTTCTCTGGGAGTGCCTTTGAGCGCGCACGTGGACCTCACCTACCGCTGCAACGAACGCTGCGAACACTGTTACCTGGACCACGATGACAAGGGCGAGATGAGTACCGCGGAAATCCGCGAGCTGCTGGAGGAGATGGCGGAGGCGGGCGTTTTATTTCTTACGTTGAGCGGAGGAGAGCCGCTGCTGCGCCGCGACTGTTTTGAGATTATCGGCCATGCCCGCTCGCTGCTCTTCCATGTAAAGCTCAAGACCAATGGGGTTCTCATCCGCGAACAGGAGGCGGCGCGATTACGGGCCCTGGGCTTGGAACAAATTCAAATCAGCGTTTATTCGCACCGGCCTGAAATCCACGACGCCATCACCAAACTTCCCGGGTCGCTCCAGCGAACCTTGGCTGCCATCCGCTTTCTCCAGTCGCAGGGCCTGAAGGTCACCGTCGCCAATGTGCTGATGCGCGGTAATCTGCGGGACAGCGAGGCGGTTCAGAAGCTTGCCACCGGGATGGGCGCCCGTTACGCCCTGGATCCCACAATTACGCCCATGATGAGCGGCGACCGCTCCGTGCTGCGGCTGCGCATCCCGGCAAAGGATCTGAGCGATGTTTTCCGAAATCCGGCGCTGGTGGGAGATGCCGAAGAGTTCTGCGCTCCTCCGGCGCCGGTTGATGAAAGGATGATGGAGGGAATTCCGTGCAGCGCGGGCCACACGGCATGCTACATCTCGCCCTACGGGGACCTCTTTCCCTGCGTCCAATTCCCCCTGCCGTGCGGAAACGTGCGCCGAGAGAAATTTCTGGACATCTGGCGTGACTCACCGCAACTCGCGGAGGTTCGCTCCATTCGCGGCAAAAACCTGCCGACATGCTCTTCCTGCGCGCATTTGGGAAGCTGCACCCGTTGCCCCGGGCTGGCCTATATGGAAGGGAACATGCGAGGTCCTTCGAGCGCGGATTGCGAGAAATCGTTTGTGCGCACGGGAGTGGTGACAGCCGGCATGAAGGCTCGCGGTTTATCGGATCTCGCCATCCTAGTCCAGATTCAGACACAACCTCTCGCGGCCGCTGTCTAGCGCCTATCGCCGGTCTACTAAGGGCCGGAAGCGGGCCCGGACACCGAGAGCCACATCAGTTCGAAAAGTGTGCCTTTGTTGAGCGCGTCCTATTGCAGAGCCGACTGCGAAGCCTGAACAGCGCACCCGCCAATGCCCTGGCCGGTGGAGGTCGTACAATTTCCACTGGCCAAAGGAGTGAAATAGACCTGCGAGGTTCCCGCGAGAGTAGTGGATGCAACTATATTGTCCACAATGACTCCGCTGGCTCCTCCCGCGACTGAGGTATGCCCGACGGTCGTTGTGCTGGAGGAAATAGCCGCGCCGCTGGTGACGTTAAACGACATGATGCAACCCAGGCTGGAAGAAGGGCACGATATGGGCGAGGCAGTCTGAGGGCTTGCTTGTACATTGGTGAAAATCCAGTCCACGGCGCCTCCGGTGACCTTGGTATTGTAGATTTCCACCACCGGACCGCACGTTGTGGTGGCCGTGGCCAGCGCGGGCCCCACGGTTGCCGCGCCGGCGGTCAGCACGCCATTGGCGGGGACAGTGATTTGATAGAGGGTGGGATCTCCGCCCGCGTCCCCACAGATATAAAAATTGCCTGCCGCGCCGTTGAGATAAAAATGGTCGAACGAGCCCGCATAGACGGGGACAGAAGGATTTGAAGTTGTTCCCGTGCCCAGAGTCACTTCGACGCCGCAGCTCTGAGAGGTCCAGTTGTTGCTGAACTGATAAAGCGCGCTGTTGCCGTTGCCGTCGTTTCCGAGGGCGACGTAAATCACGCCGTTCGTGGGGTCCACGACGGGAGCATCCATGAGCAGATTGGCGGTGCCACCGGAAGTGCCGGTGCCCGTGCAGTGCGTACTCGTCGTGGTGACCGGCCCCAGAATTCCCGTACTGTCGGTATTTCCCACGGCAGTGCAGGAGCCGATGACGGCGGCACAAATGGAGTGGAGCCTGCCTCCACTGTTATTCGAGGTCTGGAACGAAGTAGAAACGTAGATATTTCCCGTCACCACGTCATAAATCGGACTGCTGAGAGCAGCAGTGGCTGCCTGAACGGGCCAAGGAGCGGTGGTGACTTCCGCAGGAGTTCCCAGGAACACGCCGGTAAATTTGTGCACGTAACCCTGACTATCGCCAACGTACATCGTGTCTGAGCCGATGGTGTAATCGTAAAAGGGGGACGAGCTGGTGTCTGTGCGAGTTGCTCCGCCGCTGAAGGTGATTGTGGTGAGGCATGGAGCGGTGCAAGTCCGATAGTTGGCGTTGGTGACGGTGTCGGCGCCGGTCATGTTGGTGGGACTATCCGGCGTACTGCCGTCCGCTGCCCATTTGAGGAGAACGAGCTCCGCGGCTCCCGCGGTGCCCTGGACGAAAGACACTTGCGTTCCATCGCCCGAGAAAACGGGAGACGTTACCACCGCTCCCGCCGTGCCGGTGATGTACGCCCAGTAGGGTGAAGGCACGGTCCCGCTGCAACCGGAATAGAGATTGTCGAAGGCGACGATAGTAGGAACGCCGCTGGCGCCGTCAACCAGATTGGCGAATGTCCAGGTTAAATTGGAGGCAGCCTGGGCCGCGACGGTGATGCTATTTTCCGCAGTTCCCGCAGTCGTTGCGGTAATGGTGACCACAGCTCCTGTAGACGTCGCGGAGACGCCGACATGACTGCCGTTGCCGGCCGTATTGAGGGCAGTGACGAGATTGCTCGCGTTCGTGGCAGCGGTGCCGCTCCCGGCGCCGGTGGCATTCCACGTTCCTGTACCGGTGCCGGTGTTGGCATTGGCCGTTCCGGCTGTCATGGTCAGGGTGTTCGCGCCATTCGTGATCGTGATGGTGGAACCCGAGCCGGCAGCCGCCGAGAACGTTCCCGTGTCCATAGCAGCGACGGCCGTGGTAGAGCCGGTGAGGCTCGTGTTGTACACAACGAAGTCAGGCTGAGTGGCACTTCCACAGTTCGCGGCCGCGGTACTGAACGAATATTTCGCCGGGTAATTGCCAGCCCCCACGGTGCCAACATTCCCCATGTAGACGTTCCAATCCCCATCGAGCGGCTCATCGGGCCTGTGGAAGTGCATCCACCTCTCCCCCCAATCTCTTTCCCCGCCCGGCGTGTTCTGGCGGATCCACTGCCGGACGTATCTCGCGTTTGCCGACAGTTGAAACTGCTGCATCAAGTTGTGGGGCGGCGAGAATCGGAGATGGTGATCGCTCCAGTCGGTGGTCATGTGAATCGGTTCGTTTTCGGCACGCATCCGGGGCGCGGCAAAGATCGCGAACAGGAGCAGGCTTCCGAGGCCGATCTGAACCAGCCGGAATCGCCACGGAGACTTAGTCTCAGTCTTCAATTTGAGCCTCCGACACATTCCTGCGGGCTGCAGCCGTTTTGGGCTCCAAACATGCGCGCCGGCGCGAAAAGCGCGGGGCACCCAACTGGCAGCCGAACGAGGTCATATGAGGTCTTGGGGTTCATAGCAAACTGGGATTGCCTGGCTGCGGTTCCGCGACCTGCCTTCAAGCGGGTACTCAGAAACGAGAACGACACAGAGGGTCAATCCCAAAAGTGTAATGATACCGAGCTGGGACGCGTCAGAGAATCAAATTGGGTCACGCGGCTTCCAAACGGTACCTGTCCACAAGGACAGGGTTTCCACGCCCAGTCCCATCTGTATCAGCCGCCTTTTTTCTGACAGGCGTGGCGGACGAGATTTCCCCATGTCGATTCGTGGTGTTATCTGCCGGAGTCAGACCGCGCCCGTGAAGATGCGATGACTCGAACCGGGCACTTCAGGTGTTGACGGTTCAGCGTCCGCTTCCCCTTCGGCCGAGGGCATGTGATATCGTAATCTCCGTTGCGGCTCTCCCGGGGCGCCGCGACAATTCCGACAAATGGCACTGAGTCCGTCCATATTGACCGGGCGCGAGCCTTCCGGGGCGCCCCGGGGCAACGCCAGCCAGCGGATCATCGCCACTGGGATCGTGCTGGTGTTCCTGTACTACGCCGCAAGCGTGGTGATGACGATTCTGCTCGCCGTGCTGCTCGCCTATTTTCTTGATCCGATTGTGGAATGGCTGGAAAACCATGGAATGGTGCGGTGGCTAGGCTCGCTGTTCATGGTGCTGCTGATGTTTGCTGTGATGGTGGGGGCTATCTCCGCGCTCTGGTTCCGCGCGGAGGATTTCGCGAGTAACTGGCCGAAGTATAGCGCGAGATTGAAGTCGGCGCGGCGTGCGGTCGAGTCGCGCCTGGAATCGATCGAGACAGGGATATCGCAGATCACGCCGCAGGAGGAACGGCCGCGCGGCACGCTGCGCGTGGAACAGACGGAGTCGACCAGCAGCTTCCTGCTGCAGAAACTCGGCTCAGTAACGGACATCATCGTGGCTGCCGCGTTTGTTCCGTTCCTGGTGTTCTTCATGCTCGCGGCCAAACGGGATGTATGGCACGCAACGCTCCAGCTTTTTCCGCCGGCACAACGAACTCAGGTGAAGCTCGCCCTCGAGGAGGTAGGGCGCGTGTTGCGAGGCTACGTGATGGGCAATGTGCTGGTGATGGCAATTCTGGTGATCGCGAGCACGGTGTTCTTCTGGGCCATGGGGCTCGACTATCCGCTCCTGGCGGGCTTCATCTCCGGCGTGCTCAATCTGGTGCCGTATTTCGGGACGATTCTATCCGCCGTGCCTCCGCTCATCCTTGGACTTACACAGTGGGAAGGACCCCGGAATTATATTGTGGTGGTCTTCATCATGTTCGCGTTCCATTTCCTTACGCTGAACATCCTGTTTCCGGCCGTTGTGGGCCGGAGGGTGCAGCTCAACGCCCTGGCGGTCACGTTGGCGCTGCTCTTCTGGGGCTGGATGTGGGGCGCGATGGGATTGCTGGTGGGAATCCCAGTGACCGCCAGCATCAAGGTGATTTGTGACCACATCGAAGGCTGGGAACCGGTGGGCCGGTGGCTCGGCGCTTAGTTGGTTTTTTTCAGTTCCCGCACGATCGTTGCTAAATCCTCTGCCTCCTGGAACAACCGAATCGCGGCCACGCCTGCCGCTCCGGCGCGAATGCACGCTCCAGCATTGTCGAGCGTAATACCGCCGATTCCGACTACAGGTATGCGCACGCCACCGCAGACGGCAGCGAGGGCGCGGGTGCCCTGGGGAGGGCCAAAGCGCGCCTTGGATGGCGTGGCGAACACGGGGCCGAAGAAAATGAAATCGGCGCCATCCTTTTCCGCCCGTTGGGCTTCCGCAAGCGAATGGCAGGAGCGGCCAATCAGAAAATCAGCCGGAGCCCTTCCGGAGACGCGAAATGCAATCGCTTCTGCAACGCCAATGGACCGCTCACCGAGGTGCACGCCCGCTGCACCTGCGGCGAGCGCCACGTCCAGCCGGTCGTTCACGATAATTTTCGTCTGCCCTGCGTGATGCATCGCTGCTTTGGTGAGGTCCAGCAGGGCCCGACTGGAAAGATCCTTTTCACGAAGCTGCACGGCATCCACACCCGCCCGGGCCGCATCCTGGATGATTTCGAGCAGGCGGGCAACGGCCTGCGGATCTTCGAGGACGAATCCTCGCCGGTCGGTGACGTAGAAGACGAGAGGGACCGGGATTCGCTCAGGTGGTTGATTAGGCTCAGTCATCATGCTCGAATCGAGGCGATGGCGGAAGAGTGCAGGCCAGTCCCGAATCCCGATTCCGAAGCGCAGGGATTCAGGGCCGGGAGCCAGCGCCAATCAGGCCACGGCATTCGGGTTTTGCCGCCCGATGAAGATGCTGCCGGCGAGGAACACGTCGAGCAGGCCGAGGCCGGTGACCGCTCCGCGCAGAAAAGGACTGAGCAGAAAAGGGACAAGCTCGGGGAAGCGCTGGAGGAAAAAGTTATTTTCCCAATATGGCGACCAGGGGAGGAACACGAGCAGGACGCCCGCTTCCAGACAAATCAAGCCAATCAGGATGCGTACGACGCGGCTCATTGGAGAAATCTCGCGCCGCAGGATCAGCGCCGTCCCGCTTTACGCGAGAGATCGGAGATGCGGCTGGCCACGTCGCGGTAGTCGATGTTCATCGCATAGACCTGCTTGAAGCTGTCCAAGGCCGCCGCTGGTTCGCCCGCAGTTTCCTGGGCCACCCCAAGGTCATAGAGGAGCGCCAGGACGGACTCCTGGTCCAAGTTGGGCATGGCCAGGGCTTTCTTGTACCACATGGCGCCGATTTTGGGTTCCTGGCGGCCCATAAAGCACAGGCCGAGCAACGTGTAGCACTGCATGGTGTAGCGGAACGACTTCGAGTTCTGAATCATCTTGGCCACTTTCTGAAATTCACTGATGGCCTCTTCCACCAGGCCCATTTCGCGGTAGGCGATCCCGAGGTTGTAGTGGGTTTCGGGGTCCTCGTCTTCTTCCAGCTCGCCCAACTCGGCGCGGAATTCGTCGAACACTTCCTTCAGTTCGTTTTCGCTTTTGCCCTTGGCAATAATCATGTCTTCTTCTGAGACGGGCGCCTGTAGTTCCTCCGGAGTGCTTCCCTGAGCGCCGATGGGTTCGAGACCGAAGTCCAATTCTTCCAAGTCGTGAGCCAGATCGGCAAGAGCACCGGACTTTGAGGGCGCTGGAGGCGGGGCCGCGGCGGCTGGAGGAGCCGAGGGCGTGACCGGCGCAAGCTCCAACTCAAATTCCGGCTCCTTTGCCGCGACCGGTGCGGGAGTTTCAGGGCGAGGAGGCGCCGGTTCGAGTTCAATCTCCATCACGGGCGGTTCAGTTTGAGCGGCCGCTGGCTCTGCCGTTGCCGGCTCCGCGCTAACTTCCATTTCGAACTCTACGGGCATTCCTGGTTCGGGCTCAGGGATGGGCTGTGGAGCGACTGCCTCAGCTTGTGTGGGCTCCGGCTCGATTGCGATCTCGAATTCGGGAGGAGCTGCTTCAGCCGGCTTTTGTTCCTCCTCGGCCGCCGGGGCTGGAACCGATTCAGCGGATTGTGCGGTGGCTTCGTTGGCCACCGCGGCCCAATCCTCGGAGAGATCGACTTCCTGAACGACTGGCTCTGGCGAAGTGGCCGGGGCAGAGAGGTCGACTTCCACCACCGGAATCTGGAATTCCGGCGGCCCCTTCTGCTCGGCGGCGGGGGCTTCCCCTGCCTTGCCTGCGGCGCGCGAGTAACGGCGGTGCAAATCGGCGAAGCGCTCTGCCCTCGGACCGTCGCCTTTGTCGCGGTAGATGGCTTCGAGTTGCGCGGCCAGTTCGGCCGTGCGCTTCTCGTTTCCGGCGCCGAGGCACATATCCAGAAGCTTTTCGAGGGCCTGTGGATTGCCGGGGGCGCGCTTGAGCACGGTTTCTAGCAGGTCCATGGCCTTCTGCGTGAGGTTGTAGCTGGAGAAGAGGTCGACGTCGGTGAGCGCTTGCTGCACGTAGCGCTGCAACTCGTCCTGCGGTGGAGGTTCCACGCGGGCAGGTTCCGGGGCCTTTTTGGGCGTGAGCGTGACATCCTGTTCGGGCGCAGGAGCAGGCTGCACGACAGCTTCGCTCGGCTTTGCGCGCACCGGCATGGGCTCCGCCTCGAGGGGGGGCAGTCCCAACTTCTCCCGGACCTGGCTGAGCCGGCGCCGGTTAAATTCATTTTGGGGCTCCCGCTCGAGTAGCTCTTCGTAAGCGGCGCGGGCCTTTTCCAATTGGCCGGCGGTGACCGCGGCGTCGCCGAGTTGGTCGAGCGCTTCGGTCAACCGGAAGGAGTCGCCCGTCTTGCGGCAAAGCTCGATGAGCCACTCCCGGGGATCGATTTCCTTGGGATTCCCTTCGATCACTTTGGCCAGAACGCTGCTCAATCGCTCGTAATCCTGGGCGGCCATCATCGGTTCGCGCAAAGCCCGGGCCAGCACCAGCAGCATTTCGTGGTTTGTTTCCGCGAGGGAATCCACGAGCGGAAGCACAGGGTCGTATTTGTCCGGAGTCGTCTTGAGGACTTTCTGCGCGAGATCAACGGCCTGCTGCGGCCGTCCCGCTTTCATGTAGGCTTCAAAAAGCAGCAGAGTGCTCTGACCGCCTTCACCCGCGTCGGGCAGCGCCTCCAGGATTTTCGCGGCCTCCCCGGGGCGTCCCTTGGCAGCGAGGATGCGGGCCTTGACGAGGACGCCGCGCTGGTTGCCCGGGTCCACTTCGAGGCCTTTTTCCACGAGCGTGAGCGCGGAATCCATCTCTCCGCGCTCGAAACCGCGGAAGGCGGCCATGAAATAGGCGCGGGCGGCCTCGCCCTTCTGGCCGATGGCCATGTAGAGATCGGCCAGCCGAGTCTGCACCCGCGTATTGTCGGGTTCGATGTCGAGCAAGCGGCGCAGTACTTCGGCGGCCTTTTCCGGCTGCTTGTTTTTTAACTGCGCTTCGGCCATCTGAATGTAGATGGGCCGCGCTTCGCTCATCACGCCCTGTTGCACGTACAGGTCGGCCAGCTTTTCGAGCGGCTCGATCTGGTCGGGCGCGAGCTTTGCGATCTTCTTGTAGATCGCGATGGCCTTGCTGGTGAATCCTTCTTCGAGGAACACGCTGGCGAGCTGCTCAAAATATTCGCTGGCCTGAGGCAGGTCGCCGGCGCGTACGAACAGGTCGCCCACGGTCATCAAGGTGATCTGATCGGCAGGCTCCGCGGCCAGAATGGCTTTGTATTCCGCAATGGCCTGCGGGACCTTGTTCTGCGCGAGGTACTTCTGCGCGGCCTCGAGATGCTTAGATTTGTTGAAAGCCATCAGCGATTCTCTTGCTCTCAGTCTGCCCGCCCGGCAGTCGGCTCCTGCCCGGCACGGCCGGGCGCCGCCCGCCGTGGCAGGTCTGGGCGGGAAACCACCAGAGACACTCCCCTGGGTGGGACGGCAGCGAGACTGCCCTAAGCTAACACAGCGCAAAAAGACGCGTCAACGCGAGGCTTTCCCGTCAGGCCTCCGCCCCCGCGCCTTCGAGCGGCAGATTTTGCTGGCTGGCTTTCCAGGTCCAGGAGCTGGCTTCACGCACCGGGGCAAAGGAAAAACGGTGAAGCAGGGAAGGCCCGTGGACCCGAAGCGCCTCGAGGTGGTCCGGGGTGCCGTAGCCCTTGTTGCTGCGCAGGTTGTATTGGGGATAGGAGCTGTGCAGTTGGTCGAGAAGCGCGTCGCGCGCCACTTTTGCCAGGATCGAAGCGGCGGCAATAGAGACGGAGCGTGCGTCGCCGTGAATCAGCGACTTCTGTTCCAAAGGCAGGTCAAGCGTGACGGCATCAAGCAACAGATAATCCGGCTGAACGGCGAGCTCCGCGACAGCCAGCATCATCGCCTGGCGGCTGGCTTGCAAGATATTCCAGGCATCGATGCGCGCCGCCTCCACTTGGGCCACGGCCCAGGCTACGGCACGTTCACGAATCTGGGGCGCCAGTTCGGCGCGGCGCTCGGGCGAGAGTTTTTTCGAATCGTCGAGACCCCGGATGACGCGCTTGGGGTCCAGAATGGCGGCGGCCGCGAGGACGGGGCCGAACAGGGCGCCGCGTCCTGCCTCGTCCAAGCCCGCGATGCGCATCCACCCCGCTTGTCGCGCCAACCGTTCGTACCGGGAACTGCACAACCGGCTCATCAACGCGCAGTCTAGCACCTGGCTCGCAGGAGGAATCCTCAGGCGCGCGGTCTCCTGTGCAAGACTTATAAGCGAAGAGAAAGAGAAGAGCGAGTAGGCGCTTGCGCTGCGGGGCGGATTGCCAGGTAAAAAACGAATTGTGAGGGAACTGGGAGGTGCGCTATTCCGCCGCGGGAGCCTGGGCCGTTTCCGCCGTCTGGAGCGTACGCTCTTTTCCTCGGATGCGGGCCGCTTTGCCCCGCAGCCCGCGCAAGTAATAGAGCTTGGACCGGCGCACGCGGCCGCGGCGCACCACTTCAATCTGCGCAATCATCGGCGAATGGACGGGGAAAATGCGCTCGACGCCGATGCCGAAACTGACGCGCCGCACAGTGAATGTGGCCGAGGCCAGACGGCCGCGGCGCGAGATCACCACGCCTTCGAAGGCCTGGATGCGTTCCTTCTCCTTCTCTTTTTCCTTCTCGCCTTCGGTCTCGCGCAGGCGGACGTACACGCGCACCGTGTCGCCCGGACGGAATTCGGGGACGTCACCGCGCAATTGGGACTGCTGTACTTTCTCGACTAGCTGATTCATGCGTGTATTTCTCCGCCTACGGCGGACAGACCCATCCAGGCGGGGCCGGCACCGCAGAGACAAACTGAAAGTATAGCAGAACCCGAAACAAGCCCAAATCTGTTTCCGCAGGCAGCCGGCTGACTTCACGGCATTCCCAGCGGAGTTATGATAGGCGCCGCACCAGGATGCCCCAAGCTCTCCATAGCCGCCGAAGCTTTCTGGTGTCAGGCGGCGCAGTTCTCCTGATGGCACAGGCTTACGAACGTGCGACGGAATGGCATACAAAACGTCCGCAGATAGCGCCGGCATGAGGATGGGCCCCGAGTTTCCAGGGCATTTTGACGGCAGGCGTTTTTTCAATCCAAATGCGCCACAGGCACGGGGATGGCTCGAGGTGCTTCGTTGGAAATTGACGAGCCGGCGCGAGCCCTCGCCGCGGTTTGTCGCGGATGTCGCGCCGGTCATCCCGCCCCAGCGCGTCGAGGGCAGCGTGCTGCGCGTCACGCAGGTGAACCATTCCACATTGCTCCTCCAACATGCCGGTCTGAACATTTTGACGGACCCGATTTGGTCCGAGCGCGCCAGCCCCGTCCGGTGGGTAGGCCCGCGGCGGCATAGAAGCCCGGGCATCTCGTGGGAGAATCTGCCGAAGATTGATGCCGTGCTGATCAGCCACAACCACTACGACCACTTGGATCTGCCGACGCTCCGCCGGCTCTCGCTTCTGGGAGAAATGAGCTTCTTCGTTCCTGCCGGTGTGGCCAAACTGCTGCGAAGGGAAAATATTGGGGCCGCCCACGAACTCGATTGGGGCGAGTCCCTGCCCTTCGCCGCGTTCACCATTCATTGCGTCCCCGCGCTCCACTTCTCCAGCCGAAGCCTATTTGACCGGAACAAAACCCTGTGGTGCGGGTATGTGATCGAGGCCGGTGCCGAATGCGTTTATTTTGCGGGAGACACGGCATTCGGCGAACATTTCGCATGGATTCGCCAACGATTCGGCGCGCCACGCCTTGCGCTGCTGCCGATAGGGGCGTACGAGCCGCGCTGGTTTATGTCTCCTGTGCACATGGATCCCGAAGAGGCGGTCCGAGCGCAGGAAATCCTGGGGGCGCGAACCAGCATCGCGATCCACCACGGCACGTTCCAGCTCGCGGACGATGCGCTCGATGAGCCGGTCGAACGGCTTGCCGCTTGCGCGCCCGGCGCTTCGTTTCTGATTCTCCGGAACGGCCAATTTGCGGAGATTCCATGAGCATCGATAGGCACACCCTCGCGCTGGTCAGCATCATCGGCAGCTCGCTCGATGTACTCGGGGCCTTGTACCTCGCCTACGATCTGCTGGGCGGCGAGCATGGGCCTTTGCGCACGCTCACGCGGGGAATCACCTACGGCATGCTGATCGGCGTGGGCTACGGACTGGCTCTCGGGCCAGTATTCGGGCTGGCCTGCGCCGTCCCGCACGGGCTCACGCTCGCCTGGGAATTCTCCCGGGCGTCTCGTGGCGGGCCGAAGCCCGGATTCTGGTACGACACGGCGATGAGCGCGATTCGAGCGGCTGGCTTCGGTCTGGGGACCGCCTATCTCTACGGCGCCGCATTCGGCATCACGTTTGGCGCGCTGAGCGCCGTGGGCCAGGCTATTGCCTACCGGTTCGGAATGCGGCCCGCCGTTGATTACCAACCGGTCGCCCGGCCGCGCATTACGAGGTTCCAGATCCTCGGAGTTGTGAATCGAACTGTGGGATACACGCTTACGGGCTACCTCAGCGCTCTGGTTGCGCACCAGCGTCTCGAGGCGTGGAGTGTCGGTGTAAAGGCGGGACTCGCCATTGGCGTGGTGACAGCAATTTTAAGCACTTCCTCTTCCGCCATCGAATGGAGCGCGGACCATATTCCCGAGAAGCGCCTGGGCGCGGTCGGACTGGTGTTGATCCTGATTGGCTTCGCGCTGCAATCTCTCCAATATTGGCTGGTGCTGTTCGACGTGAACGTGGGTGCCTAGCGAATCAAGGTGCGGACGGCGCCGATGGAGCGCTATCCGCCAGCGCGCAATTCATCGAGCGATTCCAAATCTTCTTCGGTCAATGCGGCGCCCTGCAACAGCTCAGGTCTGTTCTGCAGCGTTTTTGCCAGCGCCATGCGGCGGCGCCAGCGGCGCACTTCCTCGTGATTGCCGCCGGCGAGCACATCCGGGACGTTCCAGCCGCGGTAGCTCTGCGGCCGCGTGTAGTGCGGGCAATCGAGAATACCGCTGGCCGCTTGGCCGGGCGCTGCGGGCGAGCTGAACGATTCGTTCACTGACGACGCTTCGTTGCCGAGAGCGCCGGGCACAAGCCGCGTTACCGCATCCATAACCAGCGCGGCGGGAAGTTCGCCTCCCGAAACAACGAAATCGCCGATGGATATCTCGTCAGTAGCCAGATGCTCCGCGACGCGCTCGTCCACGCCTTCGTAACGCCCACAGATCAGCACGATGCGGTCCATCGCCGCCAGGCGCTGCGCCGTTTTCTGCCGGAATAACTTTCCGGCAGCGGAAAGAAGCACGATCGCGGTGCCGGGCGCGTGTTCATCGCGGGGTCCGCCCAGAATTCGCTCGACCGTGTCGAACACCGGCTCGGGTTTCAGCAGCATGCCCTCTCCGCCACCGAAGGGACGGTCGTCCACTGTGCGGTGGCGGTCGTGTGTGGCCTCACGCAGATCGTGGATCGCGACATCCACAACACCTGCCTCGCGTGCGCGCCGCACAATTCCGTGCTCCAGCGGCCCGGCGAAGAATCCGGGGAAGATGGTGACGATATCGAAGCGGAGAAGCACTGGCAGATGCTCTCTGGCTGAGAGTCTAACTTGAAATCGGGTACGACGTGCCTGCCGCAGGCGCGTCGTGCCGCTACGGTGTGCGAATCGGTCCCTTATTTTTCGGCGTCTTTTCGGCCGGCGTTGAGGCTGTCGAAATTGAGTATGGTATTGAGCACTAGCGCATAGCTGCCGCGCGTCTCTCCGCGCCACACCGGGTTGATGGAGAACATCACCACGTGGCCTTGCCCTGCCGGCACGTCCACCACAGCCGGGTGCTGCGCTATGTCGTCGCCGCCTTCCAGCAAACCGGAGACGAGCAAGTCCTTGGCGTCGGCATAACGCAGCACCACACGCGGCCGGGCGGCCGGCGGGATCACGCGGTAGCCATTGCGCATCTGTTCGCTCGTCACGGGGGGCGTCTCCCAGGCTTCAGCCCGCGGCTCTTCCGGAACCTCGGTGGCTGGGCGACCCGGAGCGAAATCAGGATCGTTGACCGTGCCGCGCCCCGTGGGGCGGATGTGGGTCTCGCCGCCCAGCCGGCGGAAGCCACCGCCGCCGACGATACTCGTGAGCGAAAATACGGGTCCGTTATCGCAGTACGTCGAGAGTACTTCGCCGTAACCGTATGCGATCGGGCTCGCCGCATCCACCACAGTTGTCTTCAGCACGGAGCCGACGCTCTTCAGGCGCTGCCCGCGGCTCGCGTTCACGGCGTCTTCAAGTCCCAACGACGCAGCAAACAGCGACGTGTCCATCACCGTCAGCAGGACGCCGCCTTTCTGGACAAACGATTGCAAATGCGCCACACCGCTCCAACCCAACCCGGGGCGCACATCGTCTGTCGAATCGTTCTTGCCTACCAGATTCGGCGTCTCTGGCGTGTTTTGCCAGGGCAGAGGATTTCCCCAATCGGTGGGCAGGCCGTTGACGATGGCCGTCGTGCTTCCTGCAAAGCCTACGGGCGGAAAGAGGATTACGTCGTACTTCGCGTTCAGATTTTCTTCCCGCGAGACGGTCTGCGTGCTGATGTAGTCGTACGGAATCTGCAGCAGGTCGAGAGCCTGACGCCACCAGCCTTCCGTCTGGGTGCTGAGCCAGGTGTGGAGCAATGCGATGCGCGCGGCGCGCACCGGATGCGTCTTCACGGTCGGCGATTCGGCGAGCGCGATGATTTGAACCCCCAGTTCCGCCGCGGCTTTCTCCAGATCCGAGCGGTTTGCGTTGCGCAGCAGCAACGATCCCCGGCTGAATTTTGCGCCCCCTGCTTCAAATGGCTCCTCCGCTGCCTCCATCCGCGCGTCGCGGAGGCGGTAGCGCAGCGCGGCAAGCGCTGGATCCGCGGTGTTATTGATTGCAAAGACGGTGCCTGTTCCGGAGACGCGGCCGGGAACGCGCAGGTCTTTGACCGGTTCCATGGCCGCGTCCAGCACCTTAGTGTCCGTCACACGTGTCACCCGTACGTTGAACAACTCGCCGAATGTCCAGCCGGTATCGTCGTAGGGAGTCTTCTGCGGGTCGTCCGGACTCCAGTACTGATGGTCGAGGAGTGAGTCCGCGATGCGTGAATACGGCTGATCCATGCGGATGATGTAGCTGCCGGCCGGAAACTCGTGCGTCTCCGTCGCCGCGGCCGGCTGTTTCGCCTCCGCTGTCCTCCCGGGCGCCCCTCTTCCGCCCCTGTTAGCAGGCTGCGAGATGGTAAACGCTGCGGTCGCGCGCGAGATTTCCACCTTCTGCTTTTCCAGCACGCGCAGCAGTTCGGCCTGGAGGCCGGGCCGCGGATCGTCCGCGGGGAGAACGTAGGCTGCCGGGCCTTCTTCCGTGGGCTTGGTGACCGACCGCTTCGCCTTGAGGTAGAAATTCTTGAGGAACAGCCGCTTGTTCATTTCGAAGTAGTGGAGCGATGTGAGAAGGCCGGTCTCTTCATAGTTGTTGTTGTCGCGCTGCGACCAGAGCGTCTTGGGGAGCGGCGGATTCTGGCGGAACCAGGTGCGCGCGTAGTCTTGCCGGTCGAGCGTGCGCTCGACGGTATCGGCCCCCGCATTTCCGAACGTTTCGTACAGCCGGCTGATGCCGTTGTGCAGCGCAGCAATAAACATCAGGTAGCCGGGCGACCAAGTGTCGAAGACGCCGTGGGTGAACACGCCCGGCATCCCGAATTTGGTCATGTCCGAAACGTTGCGCCAGGCAATCATTTCCCATTCGTCCGTCAAAATGGGGTCCACCCAGGCGTTAAAAGGGCCGTCGCCCGCGGTGTTGTCGTAGAGATAAGGCACGGACTCGTGCAGGTCGTGCAGCACCTGCGCCTTCCAGCTCACGAAGGTGTTCAGGACGTTCTCCGTGAGTTTGAGCGTCACGCCCATCGCGTCGCGGTTGTTGTCGTGCGCCACATACTTGCCCCAGTAGATGAGCGGCGGCCAGAACTGGCCGGGATGCGACAGATGCCAGCGGTAGATGTCCACCATGCGGTCGCGCCCATCCACTTCCGTCACCGGTGTGATCAGCGTGATCATGCCCTCGCGGATTTCGCGGACGTAGGGGCTTTCATCCACGGCCAGGCGATAGGCCAGCTCCATCAGGGCCGTGGGCGCGCCCGTCTCGGGCGAGTGAATCGTGCCCGTGATGTAATAAATGGGCACCACTTGTGCCACCAAACGATCCGCCTCCGCGTCGTCGAGGTGAATCGTACGGGGATCGGCGAGCTTGGCGAGGCGCTCCCGGTTTTCGTCCAGGATCTTGAGATTTGCCTCCGATGAGACGGCGACCGCGATCATTTCGCGGCCTTCTTCCGTCGTTCCGATGGAATAAACCCTCACGCGCGGGCTGGCTTTCTCCAGCATGCGCATGTACTTGTACACGTCCTCCGCATACGGCAGGATTCCGGGCGCGCCGGCGACGTCGCCCAGAACGGCTTGGGGCGTGGGGACGGTTTTCGACGCGGGGAGATAGTCCACGAGCGGCGAAGTGAAATAGGGCGCGGTGGTGTACTGCTTGACCTTGGCCGTATAGGCTTCGTCCACCGGCTGCTTGGGATCGCGTGCAGGAGCCGTCTCTTGCGCCTGTGCGATGCCCGCAGCGCCGATGATGATCGCGAAAATAGCAAGACGGCAGAATTTGCGGATGAAATGACGGCAAGGGTTGTTCACGTGGACCCCCTGAAGCGTGGAATTATGCGGGCGGGATTGTAACGCAAACCGGTACTGCAAAGGGACATGCAACACGCACAGTCCTGGCGTCCACGGGTTGCTACCGGTTTAGCTCTAGTAACCCATCCGGCAGCACGACCTCGATCCGGCGCGCGGCAGGGTCAATCAGCACGCAGATTTCTTCGGCCAGGGGGATAAGCACTTCACCCGAAGGGCCGTCCACCACAAGCAGGGGCGTCCCGCCGGGAAACTCCACCCCCCTCACCGGGCCCAGACACTGTGGGGCTGCGCCGCTCGGCTTCCGCTGCCAGACTTCGCATCCTGTGAGGTCGCTCACGTAGTGCCGTCCTCTGGGGAGCGGAGCCCGTTCCGCGAGCGGCACCTGCACTTCCAGGCCGACGAGGGATTCGGCGTCGGAAATCGTGTCGCAGCCCTCGAAGTGAAAAATCGCCTGGCCGCCGCGGCTGGGCGATATCCAGCAGCCGCGGACGCGCGCCTTGCGTTCCGGCACGCCCGCGCCCGCGAGCCACACATCGCGCAATCTTTTCAACCTGTCGGGAAAATCGGTGAGAATTTCTGCGGCGACTTCGCCCTTGCGGCCCCGGGGGCGGACGATACGAGCCAGTGTGACGCGATCCCCGGGTGGTATGGCGGCTACTCCAGGATTTCGAGCGTATATCGCTTTTGCTGCTTCATGCCCGCGGCGCCGAGCAAAGTGCGGATGGCCTTTGCTGTGCGGCCCTGTCGGCCGATCACCTTGCCGATGTCTTCCGGATGCACCCGCAATTCGAGCACAGTTACCTGCTCACCGTCGACCGCGCGTACTTGGACGTCGTCGGGGTGGTCCACCAGGGCCCTTGCGATGGCTGCCACCAACTCCTTCATGCCGCCTCCTCAAACGGACTTGGGGTGACCGGTCTGTGGAAGCGCGTTCAGAAACGTGAGATGAGGCCGTTCCGCTCGGCGATGCCCCGCTTGGTCGAAGGGGCACCGCGCGTGAACGGACCTCAGGCGATCTTCTGTTTGCGGATGAACGTGCGGACCGTGTCGCTCGGCTGTGCGCCGTGGCCGAGCCAGTGCTTTACGCGTTCGGTATCCAGCTTCACCTCCGGGGGGTTTTTCAATGGGTTATACGAACCCACGATCTCCACGAAACGCCCATCCCGGGGGCGGCGCTTGTCGATCACCACCACACGGTAAAAAGGCTGTTTTTTCTTGCCGATTCTGGACAAACGTATGGACAGCACTCACTTCCTCCCTCTAAAGCCGCAGTATTGTACCGGAAACCGTGTTGACCCTGTACTGACAATACAGTTTACGACGGATGTCCCAGTTTTCCTAGTCCCCGGCCCTTCATTCGTCCCAGAGCGCCGTACTGTTTGATCATGCGCCGCATTTCCATGTACTGCTTCAAGACGTCGTTGACGTCCTGGACGGTCGTGCCGCTGCCGCGCGCGATGCGCTTTCGGCGCTTGCCGTCGATCAGGTTGTGGTCGGCGCGTTCCGCTGCGGTCATCGAGTTGATGATGGCCTCCACGCGCTTCAGCCGGCGCTCGTCCACGTCGAGGTCCTTGGGGAGGTTCTGAAGCGGCCCGATCTTGGGCAGCATCCCGACCAGCTGTTCGAGCGAGCCCATCTTTTTCAACTGCTGCAACTGGTCGCGAAAGTCCTCCAGCGAAAACTCCTCCCGGCGGAGCTTTTTGGCCAGATCCTCCGCCTTCCTGCGGTCGAGGGTCTGTTCCGCCCGCTCGATCAGGCTGAGCATGTCGCCCATGCCCAGAATGCGCGAGACGATGCGATCAGGATAGAAGGGTTCGAGGGCGTCGTACTTTTCGCCGAGACCGACGAATTTCACCGGGGCTCCGGTGACTTTGCGGATGGAAAGCGCCGCGCCGCCGCGCGCGTCGCCGTCGAGCTTCGTGAGAGCGATACCGGTCAGGCCCAGGCGGCGATGAAATTCACCGGCCGAGCGCACTGCGTCCTGGCCGATCATGGCGTCGGCGACAAACAGAATTTCCGCCGGCTGTAATTCCTTCTTCAGTTGGGCGAGCTCCGCCATCAGTCCGTCGTCAATGTGCAGACGGCCAGCAGTGTCCACCAACACCACGTCGCTCGCCGAGAGTTTGGCCTCGCGGAGTGCCGCTCGCGCGATATCGAGCGGCTTGGAAAGGTTTGCGGCCGGAAAGCACGCCACGCCCGCGCCGCGCGCCACCTGCGCGAGCTGCTCGCGAGCTGCGGGACGATACACGTCCGTCGAGACGACGAGCGGCCGATGTCCGTTGTGCTGCAGCCAACGGCCAATTTTGCCGGTCGTGGTGGTTTTGCCCGAGCCTTGCAACCCCACGACCAGCCAGACTGAGGGGGGTTTGGACGCGTAGTGCGGCTTGGAGTGGTCGCCAAGCAGCGCGCCCAGTTCGTCGCGCACGATTTTGACCACTTGCTGATCCGGCGAGAGCTGAAGCATGACTTCCGAGCCCAGCGCCTTGGCACGAATGCTCGCGAGCAGCTCGTCGGCGACCTGTAGGTTGACGTCGCCTTCCAGCAACGCGTCGCGGATTTCGCCCAGGGCCGCGTCGAGGTGCTCCTCGGTGAGCTTCCCCTGGCCGCGCAGGTTCTTGAAGGCCCGCTGGAATTTTTCTGTCAGCGTCTCAAACATAGTCCGTCCGCAAGGTGCGCGCTGCGGCGCGCGGCGCAAACCTTGATTCTATCAGGCAGGCGCGACTGGGTGCGCGGAATCCAGAATTTCGCGGACTTTGGCGGCCAGGTCGCGGAGCGAAAAGGGCTTTTGAATAAAGCCGTCCACCCTTTCCTCCTCGCTCGGCGAGGACCCATGCGACTCGGGATATGCGGACATCATCAGCACCTTCAGTTGCGGCTGCAGGGCTGACAACTGGATCACCAGTTCGCGCCCGCTCATTTTGGGCATGACCACATCGGTGAGCAGGAGGTTGATTCCCCTTTTGTGTTGCTCGGCGACGAGAAGGGCCGCGACGCCATCCTCCGCTTGCAGCACATGGTAACCGAGCCCCTGCAAAACCCCGGCCGCGAGCCCGCGAATGCCCTCCTGGTCTTCCACCACCAGAATTGTTTCTGACCCGCGGAGGCTGCGTTTGGCGGATTTTTCCGAGGGAACCGCGGCGGTGCCTTCCACCCTGGGCAGATACACCTTGAATGTGGTTCCCCGGCCCGGTTCGCTGTATACCCAGATCCAGCCCTGGCTCTGCTTTACGATCCCGTGCACCGTAGCGAGACCCAAGCCGGTTCCCTGACCTATCGGTTTCGTGGTGAAGAACGGCTCAAAGATGCGAGCCTGCGTCTGCTCGTCCATTCCCATGCCGGTGTCGCTTACCGCCAACATCACGTAGTTGCCCGGATGTACTCCTAGATGGCTCTTGGAATACTCTTCGTCGAATTCCACATTTGCCGTTTCGAGCGTGAGCCGGCCTCCCGCGGGCATGGCGTCCCGAGCATTGACGGCCAGATTCAAGATCACCTGCTCGATCTGAATTGGATCAGCGCGCACACTCGCCAGGGAGGACCCTAGATGCGTCCTGATTTCGATGTCGGCACGGAGCACGCGGGGAAGCATCGCGCCCATTCCCTTGATCGCATCGTTCAGGTTGAGCACGCGCGGCTGTAATTTTTGTTTTCGGCTGAAGGCGAGGAGCTGCCGCGTGAGGCCCGCAGCCTGCTCCGATGCATGCTTAATTTGGCCGAGATATCCGCGAGCGGTTCGCGAAGATTTGATCCGGTCTTGGAGCAATTCCGCACTGCCGGTGATCACCATCAGCAGGTTGTTGAAGTCGTGGGCCACGGCGCCAGCCACCTGGCCGAGGGCGTCCATTTTCTGCGCGTGCAGCAATTGGGCTTGCAGGCTCTTGCGTTCCGTGATGTCACGGATGATTGCCGACACCCCGGTGAGTTTTCCCGAGGCATCCGTCATGGGAGAGGCGGTGAGCGAGATGTCGATGCGTTCTCCATCCTTGCGAATTCGCGTGGTCTCCCACTGGTCCACTTTTTGCCGCGCCTCAATCTTTTTCAGCACCTC
>JASHSV010000024.1 GCA_030038535.1 Candidatus Acidiferrales bacterium | reverse complement strand
GACGCCGCGCAGAACTGCCCTTTCTGCCGCTGCTCCTCGAATTTCACAGCCTCTACTGCTACTGCGGTCTTTATCTGCTCTTGGAAAAGGGTTACAGTACCGCCGTGGCAGCAAGCACAACAGTCGCGTCAGCGCGAGGGAATCAAGAGATGGAATTCACCGTAAGCAAGACGGACCTGCTGAGGGAGTTGAGCCTGACGCAGGGGGTCGTCGAGCGCAAAACGACGATTCCAATCTTGGCCAATATTTTGTGCGAAGCGAAGGGGAATCGGCTGGCGATCACGGCTACGGATCTGGAACTGACCATCTGCACGTCATGCGAGGCGAAGTCGAAGAAGGATGGCAGCGGGACGATTTCGGCCAAGAAACTGCTGGAGATTATCCGCCTGTTGCCAGACAGCGATATTCGCTTCAAACTCCTGGAGAACCACTGGGTTCAGATCACCAGCGACAAGCGGAATTACAAGATGGTGGGGATGGCCAAGGAAAATTTCCCTGCCCTGCCCGCCATGCCTCACATATTCGCGCACCTGCCCACGGCGCTCATCGCAGACATGATCGCGAAGACCTACTTTGCGATCTCCATGGAGGAATCCCGCTACACGCTGAATGGGGCCAAGCTCATCCTCAAGCCGGACTCGATCGCGCTTGTGGCCACTGACGGCCATCGCTTGGCGCTGGTCGAAGCCACACAAAAGGTCGATGGGCTCAACGCCGAGGCTGGCGTGCTGATTCCGAAGAAGGCCATGAACGAATTGAAGACCCTGGCCGCAGGAGCGGGTGACGACACGCAGATTGAATTCGCCCAGGACGAAAGCAATCTATTTTTCCGCATCGGCGAGCGCTTGCTCATTTCGCGCAAACTGACTGGCCAGTTTCCGAATTACGAGGCCGTGCTGCCGCGCGACAACACGAAAACAGTGGGCATCGACCGCGACGAACTGGCCGATGCCCTGCGCCGCGTTTCCCAGCTGGCCGACCAGCGTTCGCAGGCCGTCAAAGTGACCCTCTCCAAGGAAGGCGTGGAGATTTCCGCCTCCAGCCCGGAGTATGGCGAGGCGCGCGAAGTGATCGAGCGCGAGTACAAAGGTGCCGATCTCTCCATCGGCTTCAACGCGAAGTACATGCTCGACTTCCTGGCTGCGGCGCCCCAAGGGCCCATCAGCCTGGAACTGAAGGACGAGCAATCGGCCGGCCAGATGCGTCCGACCGGAGAAGAGGGCACGCGCTACCGTTACGTCATCATGCCCATGCGGATCTGATCCGCGCGCAACCGCATTAGCGAACCTGCAGGAGCACGCCATGGCGTGCTCCAAACACCCAGCCCCGGAATCTCCGCAGCCGTTGCGCTCATTTCTACTGTCCATTTTGGCGCTGGCGCCAAGCGCGCTTCGGGAACCAATATTCCCTCATGGCCAACAGGTCATCGCGCCACTTTCTGGCGGAACGCATTCGCCAGGCTGTCGCACGCCACGAAGCTCAGATTCGCGACTTCACTGCGGCGCTCGTCGCCGTGCCCACGGAGAATCCCCCGGGCAGGCGATACCAGGAATGCGCTCGCTTGATTGCAAATCAGCTCAAGCGGTTGAATTTCCCGGCCCAGATGCTCCGCGTGCCGCAGCGCTATCTTGCGGGCGGGGGTCAATCGGAGCCGCGCTGGTGCCTTCTCTCTACGCTCGGCGATGGGCCGCGCGCCCTATACTTTCACGGCCACTATGACGTCGTTCCCGCAGCCCACCCTCGGCAATTCCGTCCCGCACTGAAGAACGGAGTGTTGGCAGGCCGCGGCTCTGCGGACATGAAAGGCGGCATTGCGGCCATGATCTACGCCATGGCGGTGGTCAAGGAGCTGCGGCTGCCGCTCGACGGGCGCATCGGCCTTGTGCTCGTGCCGGATGAGGAGACGGGCGGCGCCGGCGGCTCGCGTTATCTGCTCGAAACCGGCCGGCTGGGGCGCGACGGCATCGCCATGTTCACGCCCGAACCCACCAGCGGCGTGATCTGGAACGCGTGCCGCGGGGCGATTTCGATGCGCGTCGTCGTGCGCGGCAAGCCGGCGCACGTGGGGCTGCACTTCCGCGGCGTGAATGCCTTCGAGCGCGCCATCGAATTGGTACACGCATTCGAGGCGCTGAAGCGGCGCGTCGCACGCCGCCAAACGCGCTTCGCCATCGCTCCTGCGGCAGCGCGCCGGTCCGTGCTGCTCCTCGGCGGCCAGGCTGCGGGCGGAACGAACTTCAACGCCGTGCCCGCGGAGTTTTCCTTCACCGTGGATCGCCGCATCAATCCGGAGGAATCCCACGCTCGTGAAAAGCGCGCGCTCCTCGCCGTGATCGAGCGTTTTCGTCGGCGCGGGTTCCGCATCGACGTCGACATATTTCAGGAAGAGCCCGCGGCAGGATTTCCAGCGAAGGAACCAGTGGCACTGGCGATGGCGGAAAGCGCGCGTGCGATCACAGGCCGCGCGCCCGCATTTGAAATGTGTCCCGGCCTCCTCGAGATTCGCTTCTACGCGGAGTGTGGCGTTCCCGCATTCGCGTTCGGCCCCGGCAAATTGGAGGTTGCGCACGGTCCGAGCGAGTCGGTTGTGCTCAAAAACGTGTACGAATTCGCCGCGATTTATGCGCTCGCAGCCGCCCGGGTTCTCGCGCCGAAATCTCGTCGGTGAAACAGCCACCCCATGTCCGTAAGTGACTGTAAATAAGCGTCTTAACTTAACAACAGCGTAGGAATCCTGCTTGTTCCATGCCCCAATTTCACGTAGAATTTAGGGGTTGATTCGGCCTGTATTCGGGGCCATCGGCAGACCTGCCGCAAGCAGGTTAGCCCGCCTGTGACGGGCAAGCGCCAGAAGCCCGGAGTCGATCTAGCTCCGACGTGCGGAACGTTTCGCACCGCGGAGAGAACCGGGCCAGCAGCAAGCAGCCAGGAAGGCTTCGCCGCGTCCGCCGGTGGCGGACGGGATGGAGCGCACGCCCTCCGAATCCGCCGCGGCGGACCACAGGGCGCGATGGCCCAAGTCCTCCCCCGAGGCATCGGGAGACCAGCCTTCCCCGCTAGGACTGAACATCAAGACGCAGGAGCGCGACGATGGGGGATCGTGAATCGGCAGGCACGCCCGCCCAGGGGCACAAGTACGACGCAAAATCGATCAAGGTCCTCGGCGGGCTCGAGGCCGTACGCAAGCGGCCGGCCATGTACATCGGCTCGACGGGCGAGACCGGGCTGCACCACCTCGTATGGGAAGTCGTGGACAACTCGGTGGACGAGGCGCTGGCCGGGTTCTGTGACGAAATCAACGTAATCGTCCACGAAGACGATTCCGTGACCGTGGTGGACAACGGCCGCGGCATCCCCGTGGACATGCACGACACGGAAAAGCGTCCCGCGGCCGAAGTCGTCATGACCGTTCTCCACGCCGGCGGCAAGTTCGACAGTGAATCCTACAAGGTCTCGGGCGGGCTGCACGGCGTGGGCGTTTCTGTGGTCAACGCGCTCGCCGACTGGCTGGACCTGGAAATCTGCCGCGACGGGCATGTGTACGAGCAGTCTTACAAGCGCGGTAATCCCACCGGAAAACTCAAGGAAACGGGCAAGACGCGCCGCACCGGCACCAAGGTCACCTTCCACCCGGACGAAGAGATTTTCGATACCACCAAGTTCAGCTACGACGTTCTGGCGCAGCGCCTGCGCGAGCTGGCCTTCCTCAATAAAGGCCTCAAAATCACGCTCGAAGACGAGCGCTCCGACAAAAAGACCGAATTCCGCTTCACCGGCGGTATCAGCGAATTCGTCAAGCACCTGAACCGCGGCAAAACCACGCTGCACGATTTCCCCATCTACATGGAAGGCAAGCGCGACAACGTCGATATGGAGATTGCCGTCCAGTACAACGACGGCTACACGGAAAACGTCTTCTCGTTCGCCAACACCATCAACACGGTGGACGGCGGCACGCACCTCGCCGGATTCCGCACCGGCCTTTCGCGCACCATTATTTCCTACGCGAATTCGTTCGGCATGATGAAAGGCGATAAGGAAGACATCAGCATCACGGGCGACGACGTTCGCGAAGGCCTCGTCGGCGTCGTTTCCGTCAAGCTGCCGCAGCCGCAGTTCGAAGGCCAGACCAAGGGCAAGCTCAATAGCGACATCAAGGGAAAGGTCGAGCAGCTCGTCAACGAGAAGCTCGGCGAATACTTCGACAAGCACACCACCGTCGGCCGCCGCATCATTTCCAAGTGCATCGACGCGGCCCGCGCGCGCGAGGCGGCACGGAAGGCGCGCGAGCTCACCCGGCGCAAGTCCGCCATGGATTCCGGCGGGCTTCCCGGCAAGCTGGCCGATTGCCAGGAACGCGACCCGGCGCGCTGCGAGTTGTTCATCGTCGAGGGCGAATCCGCGGGCGGCTCCGCCAAGGGCGGCCGCGACCGGCGTTACCAGGCTATCCTGCCGCTCAAGGGCAAAATCCTGAACGTCGAAAAAGCGCGCTACGACAAGATGCTCGGCCACGAGGAAATCCGCGCCATCATCACTGCGCTCGGCACCGGAATCGGCAAAGACGATTTCGACGCCGCCAAGCTCCGCTACCACAAGGTGATCCTGATGACCGACGCGGACGTGGACGGCAGCCACATCCGCACGCTCCTGCTCACCTTCTTCTTCCGCCACATGAAGGAGCTCATCGACCGCGAACACATCTACATCGCACAGCCGCCGCTCTACAAGGTGCGGCGCGGCAAAACGGACCGGTACATCCGCGACGAAAAGACCTTCAACCGTGAGCTGATGAACCGCGCTGCGGAAGATCATACGGTCCGCATCAGCGGCGGCACGCTTTCCGGCGCGGCGCTCGCCCAGTTCCTTCTGAACGTGCAGGAGTACGACCAGTTGGCCGCGAAGTTGGCGCGAAAACTGGGCGACGCCCGCGCGGTGGGGCTGGTGGCGTCCTCCGACCTCGAAAAGAAAACCGACTTCGAGACCAAGAAGGCCCTCGAGAAACTGGAAGCCGCCATTGAGAAGGCCAAGCTCAATTTGGAGACGAAGATTGAGTGGGACGAAGAGCACAGCCTCTACGAGCTTCTGCTGGGCTCCGGCGCGACCATTCGCAAGCTCAACTGGGCGCTGGCCTCATCGCCGGAATACAAACGCCTTCACGCGCTCCACGCCATCATGAAGGAGTACGACCGTCCGCCGTTCACCATCTCCACCAACGGCACGAAAGTCGTCAAAGAAAGCGCGCTCGACGTTCTCAACCACGTGCTCGAGGAGGCCAAGAAAGACTTTGCCGTTACGCGCTTCAAGGGCCTCGGCGAAATGAATCCCGACCAGCTCTGGGAAACAACGATGAATGCCGAAACGCGAACTCTTCTTAACGTACGACTTGAAGATTTAGCGGAGTCCGAGAGGATCTTCACCACGCTGATGGGCGAGGACGTGGCGGAGCGCCGCAAGTTCATCGAAGAAAACGCTCTGGACGTGCGCAATCTGGATATCTAGAGGCGCCGGATGGGTGGGTTTAGGGGGTCGGAGCCTTAGCTCCGACATTCAAGGCGGAAAAAACGGGGGCGTTAGCCCCTGAAGAGAGGCACTGAGCGCAGGTGCAGCGGTGGCAGAAGGCGAGAGGACCGCGAACCAG
>JASHSV010000293.1 GCA_030038535.1 Candidatus Acidiferrales bacterium | reverse complement strand
GGGCGAATGTCGAAGAGGCGCAGATCGGAGTCGAGGACATCTTTGCTGAGCTGGACGAGCGGGGTGATGTCGTCCATGACCCAGATGGAGCGGCCATGAGTGCCGAGCACGAGATCGTTGTCGCGCGGATGAATCTGAATATCGTCCACGGGGACGGTAGGAAGATTGGCCTGGAGCGATTGCCAATTGGCGCCGCGATCGAAGGAAACGAAGACTCCGTACTCGGTGCCGGCGAAGAGGAGGTTGGGATTGCGAGGATGCTCGCGGACGACGTGGAGGGTGCCATGGTTGGCGGGCAGGCCGTTGGAAACGGAAGTCCACGTCTCGCCGTAGTCGTTGGTCATCAAGAGGTACACGTTGAAGTCGTTCGAGCGATGGCCGTCGAAGGTGACGAAGGCGGCGCCTTCCGCGGCGCGCGACGCGACCACACGGCTGACGTAGGTGCCTTTGGGAACGCCGGGAACGCGGTCGGCTACGTTCTTCCAGGTCTGGCCGCCGTCGCGGGTGACTTGCAGGTTGCCATCGTCGGTGCCGACCCAGAGAACGGCGGAGGTAACAGGTGATTCGCTGATGGTGGTAATGCAGGGATAGTCCTCGACGCCATCGTTGCGCGAGAGCGTGTCTTTATCGAGGATTTTGCCGAGGATGGGGAGCTTTGCGCGGTCCACGCCAGTGGTGAGATCGCCGCCGAGCTTGGTCCAGGTGTCGCCGCGGTCGGTGGATTTGAACAGGAAGTTGCCGCCGTAGTAGATGGTGCTGTGGTCGTGGGAAGAGATGATGACCGGTGAGTTCCACTGGAAGCGGTAGGGCGGGTCGCCCTCCTTGAAGAGCGGGCGGATGAAGCGAGCTTCGGTGGTGCGGATATCGCGGCGGGAAATGTTGCCGTCCTGGGATTCGGTGTACACGGTGTAGGGGTCGGTGGGGTCCACCGCGGCGTAGAAACCGTCGCCGCCATCGACGCGGAACCAGTCATCGTTGGTGATGCCTTCCTGGTAGGGCGTTGCGCTGGGCCCGCACCAACTGCCGTTGTCCTGCAAGCCGCCGCAGACCCACCAAGGCGAACGCATATCGAGGCCGATTTCATAGAACTGGCCCAGGGGGATTGTGTTGATGTAATCCCAACTGCGGCCGGCGTCCCAGCTCCAGTGAATGCCGCCATCGGTGCCAACGATCATGTGATTGGAGTTGGCGGGATCGATCCAAAGGCCGTGGTAGTCGCCGTGGATGCGAGCGCCGCGGCTGGTAACGAAGGTCTTGCCGCCGTCCTCAGAGTACTGGACGGGAGCGCCGAGAACCCAGATACGGAGATCATTATTGGGGTCGATGCGCACCTGGCTGTAGTAGGAGGGGCGGGGATTGGTGTCGCTCATCCTGGTCCATGATTCGCCTTTATCCTCGCTGCGATAGATGCCGCCTTTGGCGTGTTGGACGAGGGCGTAGACGATATTGGGATTGCGGAGATAGACGGCGAGACCGATGCGGCCGGTATCGCCGCCGTCGGCGTAGGGGAGGCCCTTGGTGAGCTTTTTCCATGTGGCGCCGCCATCGGTGGTCTTGTAGATTGCGCTTCCCGGGCCGCCACCGTTGAAGCCGAACGGGGTGCGGCGGCGCTCGTAGGCGGCGGCGTATAGCGTGTCGGGGCTCTGGGGGTCCATGGCGATATCGGAGACGCCGGTGTCTTCGTCGATGGCGAGAGATTGCGTCCAGGTGCGGCCGCCATCGGTGGTCTTATAGACGCCGCGTTCCTTGCTGGGGCCCCACAGGCGGCCCTCGGCGGCGACGTAAACGACGTTGGGGTTAGCGGGATGAATCACGACGCGGCCGATGTGCATGGTTTCGGCGAGGCCCATGTTGGACCAGGTTTTGCCAGCGTCGGTGGATTTGTAAACACCGTCGCCCCAGGAGGAGCTCTGCCGGTTGTTGGCCTCGCCGGTGCCGACCCAGACGATGGATGGGTCGGAGGGGGCCACGGTGACCGCACCGATCGTGGAGACATGTTCTTTGTCGAAAACAGGCTCCCATGTGACGCCCTGGTTTACGGTCTTCCAGACGCCGCCGGAAGCGACACCGACATAGACGGTCTGGGGATTGCCTTCGGCAACGCCGAAATCGTCGATGCGCCCGCCAAAGATGGCGGGGCCGAGCTCGCGCCAGTGGACATTTTCGAGAACCGCTTTGTAGTCCACTTTCGGGGCCGCAGGAGCCTCCGCAGAAGCGGCCGGCTGTTTGGCGGTCTTGGCCTTTTTGGCGGATTGTTCCTGGGCGAGCAGGAGCGGGGCGGCGGATACTACGCCGGATAGTACGAGCAGGGAGAAGATGATGCGGAGGCGGATGAAATCAGGGTTCATGGGGTAATCTCCCGTGGATCGATTCGCGATTCGCCCTGTGATGAAGCGGCGCGCGGATGCTAACTCCGGCACGGAGGAAATGCAACGAGGAGGAAGGGTGCAGCGGGTGACAGGTGGGGATGCGACAAGAAGATGAACTGTGATTATGGAGGGCGAGTGAAATGAAAGGAGAAGCAGCGTGGGTCAGGAGCGAACTTTCGCGCTGGCGATAGGGATTGGATTCGTGGCGGGACTGCGTTCGATGACGGCGCCGGCGGCGATGAGCTGGGGTGCCTATTGGGGCAGGTTGAATCTTCGGGGAAGGGCGCTTGCGTTCATGGGCGCGCCGGCGGCGGTGTGGATATTTTCCATCCTCGCGGCGGCGGAGTACGTGGTGGACCTGCTGCCGCAGACTCCGAACCGGACGGAACCAGCGTCATTGATGGTGCGAGTAGTGACGGGCGGGCTGGCGGGGGCGTGCGTGTGCGCTTCGGCCGATGTATCGGCTTGGGCGGGCATGGTGCTTGGGGCGATAAGCGGCGTGATCGGAGCCTACGCGGGGTTCGAGGCGCGGACGCGGCTGGTCAGAAGGTTGAAACTGCCGGGAGCTGTGATTGCGCTCGGAGAGGATCTTCTGGCGATTGGGTCGGCGTACGCGATGGTGTTTGTGCGATGAGCGATCAGCCGCGCGGAAAACCATGTATGTCGGTGGTTTGCGCCAGGCAGTGCGACGATTGTGCAACGAAGAAGTCCTGCGCAGTGAATTGAAGATGGGCCCGTGCTATGGTCATGGATAGGGGAACGCGGGATGCGCGCGAGCCGAGCCGGTAGGATGCCGCGGCCGAGGACGGTGCCACCGTTGATCGTTCTGGCCGCGGCGTTGATTGCCGGGGGATGCCGAGTGAAATCGACGACGGTGGTGCCCACGGAAGAGGTTCGACCACTTCTGGAATCGACGAGAGACGGGCTGATGTCGCGCTATGAGGAGCTGAGCCGATCCGTGCGAACGGTGAACGCGAAGGTGGAACTGACGCCGCATACGGGATCACAGTACACGGGAGTCATTGAGGACTATAAAGAGGTGAGCGGATTCATCCTGGCGGTGAGCCCGAACGAAATCAGGATGATCGGACAGGCGCCGGTGATCGGCACTCGAATCTTCGACATGGTGAGCGACGGCGAGACGTTCCGGATTTCGATCCCGCCGAAGGGGAAATTCATCGTCGGTCCGGCGAAGTTCGAACACGCGGCAAAGAAGCCGCTCGAAAATCTGAGGCCTCAGCATATTCTGGAGGCGATCTTCTGGCCTGCGATGGATTCCGCGAGCCCGGTGCTCTTCGACGAGGAGGAGAATGGGAGCGGGCGTTACTATGCGCTCACGGTGGTGAGCCTGGGGCAGACGCCGGAGGTCAGACGGCGAATCTGGTTCGACCGGACGGACCTGAACCTATCGCGCGTGGAAGTGTATGAGCCGGGAGGACGGCTGGTGTCGGTGGCGCGGTATTCCGACTGGCAGGCGGCTGGGGAAGGGGCGAACTTCCCCCGGATGATCACGCTGGAGCGTCCGCACGACAATTACCGGCTGGACCTGCACATCAGCACATTGACGCTGAATGGGGAAGTTCCCGCGGACCGGTTCCAACTGGAGCAGCCACCGGGGAGCGAACTGGTGCGTGTTGGAGAAAAGGAAGAGGAAGCAGGAGGGCCGGCACGGCCATGATGCGGGAAATGGTGCTGCGGAACGTGATGCACCGGCCAGTGCGGACGGCAGTGTGCCTGTTGGCCGTGGCCGTAGAGGTGAGCGTGGTGGTGCTGGTAGTGGGGCTGACCACCGGGCTGCTGACGGATACGGCCAAACGCATCGAGGGGGTGGGAGCGGATATCATGTTGCAGCCCCCTTCCGCGTCGGCATTCATCGGCATAACGAGCGCGCCAATGCCGATAAAAATCGGGGAGAAGATCGCGCAACTACGCTACGTGGCGGCGGTGGCGCCGGTGCTGCTGCAGTTCAACGCGTCCGGGTTGGAGATCGTTTACGGGATCGACCCCGAGAGTTTTCGGGCCGTGTCGGGCGGATTCGTGTTCCATAAAGGACACGACATGGAAGGACCCGACGACATGGTGGTGGACGACGTGTACGCGGCCACGCACCACGTTCGCGCGGGACAGACGTACCGGTATCTGGAGCATGATTTCCACGTAGTGGGGATCGTGGAGCACGGGAAGGGGGCGCGCATCTTCGTGCCCATTGAGACGCTGCAGGACATCTCGGCGGCGCACGACAAAGCGTCACTGTTTTTCGTTCGCTGCAACCGACCGGAAGAAACCGAAGAGGTGATGGAGGAGCTGAGGAGCACGTTCCGCGGGTATCAGGTCCGGCCGCTGAAGGAGTACCTGTCGCTGATGACGGCCACGGACCTGCCGGGGCTGCACGCATTTATCGATTCGATGATCGCGCTCGCCGTTTGCATCGGATTCCTGGTAATTTTTCTATGCATGTACACGACGATTCTGGAGCGGACGCGGCAGATCGGAGTGCTGAAGTCGCTTGGGGCATCGGACGGATACATCGCACAGGCCATTCTGAGCGAAAGCGCGACACTGTGCGTGATGGGAGGCGTGTGCGGGATCGTGCTGAGCCTGCTGCTGCGCGCGCTGGCGCAGGCAAAATGGCCGAACTTGCCGATATTGATTACTCCGGGATGGACGGCGGGTGCGATCGCGATCGCGCTGGTGGGCGGGCTGCTGGGCGCGGCTTATCCGACCTGGCTCGCGTGCAAAAAGGATCCGGTGGAGGCGCTCGCGTTCGAGTAAAATCAGGGGGGAGCACAGAAGCCGGCCCGTCGCCGGGCGGCAGCTGAGGCTGAAACAATGTTACGAGAAGGCAGACAATGACGCCGGCGCAGCCCGAAGGCAGGCCGACTCTAGTACCGATACGGGGCATGCAGCACCCCATCGCACAGGTGGAGCCGCTGCTCAAAACGGAACTGCTGTGGAAGGTGTACCGCACCGGGCAGGTGGAGGTGCCGGCGCTGCAGGGAGTGACTTTCGAAGTGTTGCCGGGCGAATTCGTGGCGGTGATGGGGCCGTCGGGTTGCGGAAAATCGACGCTGCTGCACGTAATCGGAGGGCTGGCGCAGGCCACGCGGGGACGCGTGCTGGTGGATGGGAACGACCTGACGGCGATGAGCGACGCGGAACGGACCAAGCTGCGGAGGCACAAAGTGGGGTTCGTGTTCCAGCGGTTCAACCTGCTGCCGGCGCTGGACGCGCGGGGGAACATCGCACTGGCGCAGCACATCCATGGAAACGGGTTCGATCCGCACCGGTTTGAAGTGGTAACGCGGATGCTGGGGCTGACGGAGAGGCTGCACCACAAGCCGTCGGAAATGTCGGGCGGGGAACAGCAACGGGTGGCGATCGCGCGAGCGATCATCAACGAGCCGAAAATCCTGCTGGCGGACGAGCCGACGGGCAGCCTGGACACGAAGAATTCGACGCTGGTGCTGGAGATGCTGCGGCAACTGAACCGCGATCTGGGGCAGACGATTGTGATGATCACGCACAATCCGGAAGCGGCGGCGTATGGCAACCGGATCGTGCATATGCGCGACGGGGTGATCGTGGACGGCGTTCCGGAGGAATGAAGTGGGCGGAGTGTTGAAGCGCATTTTCTTCTGGAATTACGAGAGGGGGACGTGGCCGTATGACGTGATCGTGCTGGCGATCGTGGCTTTCGTTTTTCTGACTCCGCGGAGCTGGTTCCACGACCAGGCGGAGACGAGCCCGATGCCAGCGGCGACGGCCATACCGTGCGAGGCGGATCCAACCTCTCCCCAGATACTGCGCTGCAAAGTAAATGCTGCACTGCTGACGCCGCAACAGGTATCGCCGCAACTCCAGGAGAAAGCCCACGACGTGCTGCTGCGCAACGCAGCGCCACTGAAAGACCGTACCTTCCAAATCACGCAGATGGAGCCGGTGCTCGGCCAGGACGGGGGCGTGCTGTATTACGAGGTTTCGGTGAAGCAATAAGCGGTCACGCCTACACACCTAGTAGAGCGGAGCTTTCCGACGCCGCTGATGCGCTGTGATAGGATGTCGCCCCGGTGCAAAATCCTTTTTCAGGAATGAGGAACAGAAAAACCTGGCTGTCGACGAGCGCGGTCGGGGTGTTGCTGCTCGGCGTGGGGGGGTTGGGGCCGGCGGCCGCTTCCAGGCAGAGCGGAAAAGGGCCGGACCTGGATTCTGTGATGCGTGAACTGGACCGCGAAGCGAAGGATTTGCACAGCCTCTCCGGGGACATCGAACGGACCACGGTGACCGTGGTGGTGAACGACAAGTCGGTGGAATCGGGAAAGATTTACATGCGCACAGACGGAAAGATGCGCATCGAACTGACCAAACCGGACCAGCGGATGATCCTGCGCAACGGGGACAAGGTGTGGCACTATCTGCCGAAGACGAAGCGGGTGGAAGAATACGACATCAGCAAGTACGGTGCCCTGGCGGATTCGCTGCTGACGATTGGGCTGGGCTCATCGGGCAGCTCGCTGAAGAAGCATTTCCTGGTGACCCTGCTGGGCGAGGCGACGGTGGAGGAACGGAAGACGGTGCAGCTTGAGCTGGTGCCGAAGGACGAGAAGCTGCGCAACCAAATCGATCGTATCCAGTTGTGGGTGGATATGACCTCGTGGCTGGCCATCCAGCAAAAATTCTTCGAAACGGGGTCAGGCGATTACATCGTGATCAACTACCGCAACATCGTGACGAATACGAAGATGCCGGAGAACGACTTCCGGCCGCGGTGGCCGAAAGACGTAGCGGTGGTGAAGCCGCAGGCGAATCCAGGTCTGTAAATTCCAGGACAGGCGCGGAAGAGAGGGAGCAATCCCGCGGTCAGAGGGCACGAGTGTCCGGTGGCCCTACGAAGACGGAGTTTGCTCGGAGGCGAGGATGGCCTGTTTGCATTCGAGGCCCCACCGGTAGCCGGTGAGAGCGCCATTTTTGCCCACGACGCGATGGCAGGGAACGACAACGGAAAGAGAATTGGTGGCACAGGCACGGGCCACGGCGCGGCTGGCCCGAGGATTGCCAATACGGCGCGCGATTTCGGAGTATGTGCGCGTTTGGCCGCGCGGGATACGGCGGAGTTCTTCCCAGACGCGACGCTGGAAAGCGGTTCCGCGGATGTCGAGAGGAATCTCGCCGGCCTGGGCGCCGGGGCGCAAGCGGCCGAGCACGGAGCGGGTCCAGGCACCAAGGCCACGCGCATCTTCGCGAAGCTCCGCCTGGGGGAAATCGCGGGCCAATTCGCGAAGAAGCTGCGCGTCGGGTTTGCCTAGCATGACAGCACAGACTCCGCGCGATGTGGCGCCCACCAAGAGGCGGCCCAAGGGCGAGTCGACAAGGGCGTAGCGGATTTCCAGTCCGGGGGCACCGCGAAGGTAGCTTCCGGGAGTCATGCCGAGCTGAGCGGTGGAGCGCTCGTAGAGGCGGCTCGAAGAGCCGTATCCGGCGTCGTAAATCGCAGTGGTCACATTTCCTCCCTTTCGCAGACTGTGCTTGAAGCGGCGCAGCCGCACGGCATCGGCATATTGCCGAGGCGTGATTCCAAGAACGCGGCGAAACAGGCGCAGAAGGCGGAAGGGGCCGAGGCCGGCATGACGGGCGAGCACCCGGAGAGTGGGACGGCCCGGATCGCTGAAGCCTGTGGCTTCGCCTGATTCGATCGTGTGTTCGATCCCACGACAGAGGCGCTGAACCAGAGTGCGCTCGGTCTGTCCGATGGAGACGTCGCGTCCCAGGCAGCGCGCACAGGGACGATAGCCCTGCGCAAGTGCGTCGGCGGGAGAGGGGAAAAAGGCGACGTTGCGCGCGGCGGGCCGGCGGGCGGGGCAACTGGGTCGGCAAAAGATTCCGGTGGAGCGAACGGCAAAGACGAAGCGTCCGTCAAAAGCGGAATCGCGTGTGGCCACGGCACGCCACCAGTCGCGCAGCGGGCGAGCCGGAGGGTTGTGATGGACGGCCGGCCTGCGAGGCATAGATCTCGTCTGTGTCATGTTTTCACGGTACGACGAATCGGCGGCAACGTGCTATCCGTTTTTTGCGGGGAAAACGGGGAGCGGAGGAGACAGGCATTCGAAGGAAAATTGCCACACCCAGCGGTCGAGGACTCTGAGAGGCTCACAGACAGAAAGCCTGTGCTGCGGAAGGCTGAGATAGAATAGCCCCTCCTATGCCCGAGGCTGGAATTTTCCGAGATTTGCTGCTGCTGCTGGGACTGGCGACGCTCATGTCGTTTTTGATGCGGCGCCTAAGCCAGTCGACCGTAGTGGGATATTTGCTGACCGGGCTGGTAGCGGGGCCATATGGGCTGCGGATGATCTCCAACGTGGAGACGGTGGACCATCTGGCGGAGATCGGTGTGGCGCTGCTGCTGTTCACGGTGGGGCTGGAGTTCTCACTCGAGCGGCTGGCACGGATGAAGCAAATCGCGCTGGGCGGGGGCAGCTTACAACTCGGCATCACGGTGTTACTTACGATGGGTGTGCTTCTGGCCGCGCGGCTGAAGACGGAGGAAGCGCTTTTCTGGGGATTCCTGGTGGCGGTAAGCAGCACGGCCATCGTGATGAAAGTGCTGGAGGAGAGGAACGAGGTGGAGACCATGCCCGGGCGAATCAGTCTGGGCATCCTGCTGTTTCAGGACCTTTGCGTGGTGCCGATGATGGCACTGGTTCCGGTGCTGGCGGCGCGACAATCAGCGCAAATGCTCCAGGTGGTGCTGGCGCTTGGGAAGTCGCTGGTGGTGGTGGCGGTGATCGTGGCGAGCGCGCGCTACTTGTTTCCGCGGCTGCTGCGCGCAGTAGCGGGGGTTCGGAGCCGCGAGGTATTCGTGATCGCGACGCTGTTTGCGACGCTGGCGACGGCGTGGGGAGCGGCGCAGATGGGGCTGTCGCTGGCGCTGGGCGCGTTTATTGCTGGCGTGGTGATCAGCGAGTCCGAATATGCACACCAGGCCATGGCCGCAATCATTCCGTTCCGCGATAGTTTTTCGAGCCTGTTTTTCGTAGCCATCGGCATGCTGATCCGTGTGCCCTACGCGGTGGCGCACGCGCCGGTAGTGCTCGGAGTGACAGCCGCAATCCTGCTGGGAAAACTGGTGGCGGGCGTAGCGGCGGTGCGCATCATGGGATTTCCGGCGCGGCTGGCGGTGGTGTGCGCGCTGGCGGTATCGCAGGTGGGCGAATTCTCGTTCGTGCTGCTGCGGGAAGGCGCACTCCGCGGGATGGTGCCTGAATCGTTCTACCAAGTATTTCTCTCGGCGGCGGTGCTGACGCTGGCAGCGACGCCTGGACTGGTGGCCGCGGGCCCGTACGTGGCGCGCTGGTTCGGGAAGCAACCCGCGTTTCCCGGAGAAGCAGCCGCGGACGACACGGAAGCGCCGACGTCGGACCACGTGATTATCTGTGGATACGGGGAGAACGGCCGGCGCCTGGCAGCACTGCTGCGGGAGAACAACTTGCCTTACGTGATCGTGGACGTGAATGTGCACGCGGTGCGACACGCGAAGGCGGCGGGAGAAAGGATTTACTTCGGGGACCTATCCAGCTCGGAAATCCTCCGGCGGGCGGGGGTGGAACACGCGCGCGCGGTGGTCTTTGCGGTGTCGGACCCGTCGATCCTGCCGCTGGCGATTTCGCACGCGCGCATGCTGAATCCCGAGGTGCACATCATCGCACGGGTGAAGCGGATCGCATTCGCCGCGGAGCTGAGGCGCGTGGGGGCAACGCACGTGGTGGCGGAGGAAATCGAGGCCTGGACGGAGATCGCGGTGCGCGTGCTGCGAATTTTTGGTGTGCCGCGGGAGGTCCTGGCGCAACAACTGGGGGCGCTGCGTGCCGGGGACTACGACATGCAGCGAATCCTGCCGTTGCCGGGCGAGCCGCTGAGGCATCTGCGGCACCTGCTGCCGGAGGTGGATTTGGAGCTGTTTCTTGTGATGCCGGGATCGCGGCTGGTGGGCATGGAACTGCGGGAGGTGGACCTGAGGGGGCGCAGCGGGGCCGTGGTGGTGGCTGTGGTGCGGGACCCCACCGTGATTTACAACCCCGCGCCGGGCACCGTGCTGGCTGAGGCCGATCAGATCGTCCTGATGGGCTCCCGGATGCAACTTGCGGCCGCTCATGAGGCGCTGAGCGAGATTCAATTGGGCCCGGGAGCCACGCAGGGCACCCCGCGTGTTATCAGTTAGGACACCGGAAAGCCCCCTTGAATTGACCCCTTTTCGGGTTGGGAACAAGATGCAGCTTTCTTGGGTGGACTGTCGACTGGGGTGGGGTGATGGTGGCCAAGCCGAAACCAAGTGTGTCTCCTGAATGGCCGGAGCGGCGCTCGAATACAAAGCCTGATTCCCCCGTTTCGTTCAAAACCCCGAGCAACCAGCACTTTCTGAGCGTGCCGACGCACACGGTAAACGTGGTGGGGAACCGGCGGAGCTGCGCACGGGCGTTCCTGCGCCTGCCTTTGCGACTGACGGCAATCAACGGGCGAGACCTGGAATTTCCGATACCGCTGGAGACGCGCAACATAAGCGCGAGCGGGGTTTACTTCCTGGCGCCGCAATGTCTCGAGCCAGGAACAACGATTGCGATGGAAGTGGGGCTGACCGACCGTCCGACGGGCATGGGCTCCGTGCGGATGTGCACGATGGCGCAGGTGGTGAGGAACGAGGCGCAGGGACCCCGCGGATGGTACGGCCTGGCCGCCTCCTTTGTGCACTACGAGTTCAATCGCGACGAATCGCTTCCTATCCGCTTCCGTTAACGCCCGCCGGTGCTTCTAACGGGCTCTGCCCGATCTGCCGATATTGATGGAGATGAGAGCCGGTGGAGTGTGTCCGGCAGACCATGGAAGGTTCAAACGAGGCAGCGGTTGCGGCGGCGCCTGCGGCTGGCGGAACAGCCCCGCCCATCCCGACAGCGGCGCTCATCGGGGCAATGGTGCGCTCGGCGAAGCACGTGAGCGACCTGATCTTTTCTCCGGGGCGGCCGCCGCAGATGGAGGTCGATGGCCAGCTCGTGGGCGTGAAAATTCCGGGCATACCGGTACTGCTGCCGGAACACACGGCCACGATTGCAGGAGACCTGATGGGGTCGAACCTGCAAGCGTCGAGAAAACTGCGCGAGGAAGGGTCCGCGGACCTGTCGTACAGCCTGCCGAAAGTAGCGCGATTCCGTGTGAATGTGTTCACGCAACGGGGGAGCTGCGCCATCGTGATGCGCGTGATTCCAGACACGATTCCGGATTTCGGGTCGCTGCGGCTTCCGGAGCGGCTGGCGGACGTGGCGCAGATGAAGAATGGGATCGTGCTGGTGACGGGGCCGACGGGGTCGGGAAAATCGTCCACGCTGGCGGCGATCCTGGACCGCATCAACAACGAACGCGCCTGCCACATCATCACGATTGAGGATCCCATCGAGTTCCTGCACCGGCACAAGAAGGCTACGATCCATCAGCGCGAGCTGCACAGCGACACGCCGAGCTTTGCTCTGGCGCTGCGGGCGGCGCTGCGGCAGGCGCCGAAAGTGATCCTGGTGGGAGAAATGCGGGACCGGGAAACAATCGAGATCGCGCTCGAGGCGGCGGAGACCGGCCACCTGGTGCTCTCAACGCTGCACACGATAGACGCTTCGAAGACAGTGGAGCGCATCATCGGGGCGTTTCCGCTGGGCGATCAGCACGCGGTGCGCAACCGCCTGGCAAAGTCGTTCCGCGTGTTCATCGCACAACGCCTGGTGCCGCGCAAGGATGGGCAGGGGCGCGTGGCAGTGTTTGAAATCATGCGCTCGAGCATGCGCACGCGCGAATACATCGAGAAAGGCGAGGGAGAGGGGAAAAGCCTGGTGGACGCGATGCGGGACGGGAGCGCCGACGGCATGCAGTGCTTCGACGGTGAACTGGAGCGCATGGCGCGTGAAGGGATCATCGAAGTGGAGACCGCGCTGGCCTATGCCACCAACCCGGGGAATCTGCGCCTGCTAATATCCGACCTGCTGGAAGAGCCGAAGCCCGTTGCGGAAGCTGCCGCGCCCGAGGGCGAACAGAAGGCACCTGCGGGAGCGGAGCCGGAGATTGTGCGGTTTTGACTGGGGCGAGGCGAGAAGGGCTACTGTCCGGCGGGCTTGGGGATGAATTCCCCGGCCTGCGCGCGCAGCGCCCGGGGAACAAACGTTGGGGTGATTTCCTTGCGTTTGGACCAATCGTGATAGGCGTGACACTCGAAGCAGCGTGCCTCGACATGAGACGGACCGGGGGCGTGGCAATCCTTGCACGTCGCCAAGTTGGGGAGCAACAGTTCGGCCGAGTCCTGGCTGGTGAGGGCCTTGGGATGGCAGCTCGCGCAGGCAAACCCGCGATGGGCATCGTGATCGAAGCGGGCGTGAGAGAGCCAGTGCAGAGTGTAGTTCGCGTCGGCAACCTTGGGTAGCGGCACGCCCTCGGTGATGGTGATGGCGTGACACTGCCGACAGGTCTTACCCCACAAGAGCGATTCAGCCTCCTTGGTGCGCTCGGCCACCCATTGGGCGGGAGTGACGACGCGCGCCGCGGGTGGAGCGGGTCGGTTCGGCAGACGACGCTCTTCTTCCGGCTGCTCGTGCAGTTCGGCGGGATGCGCTGCGATATAGGCCTCGAACTTCTTCACGACAAAGGTGTGAACCACGTCCGGCTTGTCATGCGGTACCTGCTCGGAGAAGCGCTTATCGAATTGGAGGAGGTGGCAGGCGGAGCAGGATTCGGCGAATTTCGGCATGGACATGAGCGCAAGCCCCGGATCGGGGGCGTAGAGGTCGGCTTTCATCCCCGGCGCGGGCGTGGCTGCGGGAGCGGAAACGGGCAAAGCCTCGGCGGAGCCGAAGCGCCAAGTCTCGCGCGAGGCCGGCTGTCGGTGACAATCTTTGCATTCCAGTTGCACGGACCCGTGCGGGCCGAGCAGGTTCTTTTTCATGTGGACGTAGTGATTGACGCGGATGGTGACGGGGTCGCGGGGATTGGCGGCGCGGAAAACGGCAATTTCCGGATGGTCCGTGTTGAAGCTGGAAATCGATTTGAAGTATTTGGTGGAGGAACCGGGCCTGGTCTCCAGACTGGCGTGGCACTGCGCGCAGCTCTGGTTGCTGGTGGCAATGAGGCGAGCGCCGCCGCGGTGTTCGACGTGACAGGAACCGCACTCCGGCTCGCGCGCCTGAGCGACCTGATGGACGGGGCCGTCGTGGCACGTGCGGCAGGCCTGATCGCTGGCATGCTCGGTGAAGACGGCGTTTTTTTCGGGGACGTGGCAGGTGGTGCAGTCGCGGGTGAGCAGGACGTGGCCGGCGGAAAGCGGCCCGCTGGAATAGGGTTGAAAGTCGCGACCTGCCAGCTTCCAGCCGAGCCACAGGAAACTGGCGAGGGGGATGAGCAGGCAGAGCCAAAAGCGCCAGCGGCGAAGAGGGATCGGGCGCTTGAAGTAGTTCAGATCAATGCGCTGCGCGAGACCTTTGGTTGTGCGGACACGCGGCACGCCGATGCCCCCCATCTCGAAACGTACTGTCCAGCCACAGATCGAAACTTCCCACGGTCAGAAAAGCGCTGACCGCGGATACCAAACGCCGTCAGTATCGCAAGGCGATGACGGCGTGAAACACACTGAGCAACAGCAAAGCCAGAGAGAGCGGAATATGCACGAGCAGCCAGGTGTGCAGCACCCTGTGCAGGCGCGCCTGGCGGGTGAGTTGCCGCTCTTCTTCACACAAATTCTCGAGGTTGGCGATCACCGGATGGGCCGCGGCAGGAACGAGCATGCGCAGCTTGGTGAACGCGGCGTTGGCCCTGATGTCGTCACCGAGTCGCGAGGCTTTGGCGCCCGGATTTTGCAGGAAAGGAAACAGTTCGGTGTCAAAGAAAGCGCGCACCGGCTCGACTTCCGCTTCGGTGAGCCCGTACTGAACCCCGCCGCCACCGCGAGGACGCATGGCGGTAAAGCCTCCGGCGCGAATGCCGCCCTCCGGGACGAGTGCCAGGGCTTCCTCCTCGGGAACGCCACCCCCGCAAAGATCGGTGACAAATGTTTCCGCTTCGAGGCGGAGCTGATCGCGGACGCGATCGATTTCGTCGTAGATGGTCTCCATGGGGACGCGTTCAAGGAGGATGGTCGGGAGATAGTGCTGCAGGATAGCGCCGAAGACGCCGCTGACGACCGTGATGATGAGCAGCCAGAGAAGAATGGAAGTGAGCAGGCCGCCGAAATGGAAACCGCCGTGGAACAGGATCAGAGGGAGAGCGAGCAGGCCGAGCCACAAGTGGCCGCGCATCCAGGCCTGCGCACGTCCGAGCCGCATGATGGGGACTTTTTTCCGGGCGCCGAGCAGCCCGGCGTAAATCATGAAGCCGAATCCCGTGAAACCGAACACGAGGCCGATAGGAGAACCGCCGCTGGGCCCGTGAGGCGCCGCGAGCGCGTAGATGACGTAGACGGCTGTCGCCGCGCCCAGAATGACGATGGAGGCGACGAGCCAGACGCGATGGGTTTCGTCAATCCGCATGCGGCCTCACACTTTTGTTCCCAGGAGCTCGGCGAAGAACTTTCGCGGGTCCACGCGATGCGCGGCGTCGTGAGGACAAGCGTAAACGCAACTGGGCTCGGCGTGCTCGGTGCAGAGGTCGCAGGACGTGGCCTTTTGCTTGACCATGGCAATACGGCGGCCGGGATTGTCGGGATCGTCCGCCATGACTTGGAAGGGATGCAAGTTGATGTTGCCGTAGGGGCAATTGCGCGCGCAGAGGCCGCAACCGATGCACCAATCCTCGATGATGACTTCGAGCGAATTGCGGCGGCGGATGGAGCCGACCGGACAGCCGACCATGCACAGCGGATCCTTGCAATGCCGGCAGGAGGTGGCCACGAGGTAGCGGTCGAAACGCTGTCCTTCGCGAACCAGGCGGGTGATGCCGTCGTGAGCATCCGCGCATGCGCGGACGCAGGCATCGCAACGGGTGCAGCGCACCAGGTCGAGGACGAGCAAACTCTGCGCCTCCATCAAGCCCTGGCCGAGGAAGGAATCGAGCGAAATGGTTCCCAGGGCGGCCATGCGTTCGGCATTCTGCCGCTGGCGTTCCTCGGCGAGGGCCTGGAGTCCGCGGCGGACGCCGGGGAACTGCTCGACCATGGCGTTGAAATCGTCGGCAGAGATCTTGACCAGTTCGACGTGGTCGAGTGCCGTGCAGGTGGCCGTGCGGGCACCCGAGCCGAGAAGGCCGATTTCGCCGAAGGAGTCGCCGCGGGAGAGGTAAGCAATGACGAGCTCGCCGCCGGGATAGTTTTCCGTGACCTTCACGAAGCCGATGCGGACGAGATAAAAGCTGTCGGCAGGCTCGCCTTGCTTGCAAATCACCTGGCCGGGAGAGAGCCGGATGAGCTTGACGTTGTCCATCAGGCGCTCGACGAAGTCGGGGGAGAGCTCGGAGAACATGGGTACGCCGCGGAGATGGGTTTCGAGGGCGCGGCGCTTGTACTCCTTGCTGAGGCGCGCGCGGAACGACTTATTCTTGAGCAGAATATCGAGCACGTTCCGCAACATCTCGTACATAGTGCAATCGGTGAGGGCCTTGACCGTTGCGGAGCGCGGATAAAAGCTCATGCAGGTCATTTCGCCGAACAGGTCGCCGGGCCCCAACTCAGCGACGGGATTGCTGTAGGCGAGGTCCACGGAAGCGTCGATGGGGATGTAGCCCTGCGTGGTCTCCTCGTCGCGCACGTCGGAGTCGCGGCCGATGAGGCTCGAGGTGAGGCGGCTGAACCACCCGCCGGAGCCGCCATGAGTCTTCACGTGAGCCATGGGCGTGGAGATCGAAACGGCGGCCTTGCCCTCCGCGATGTAGAAAGCGGTAGAGCCAAAATCGCCTTCGCGGCAGATCACTTCGCCGGGATGGAACGAGCGTTTGACGATGGCGCCTTTGTTCATTTCGAGGAAGGTGCCAGAAACGCCTTTGAAGACAGGGAGCTGGAGCAAATCTTCCGGATCGGCTGGAACGGCCCCGGCGGGAATGGGCAGCTCGGTGCCGGCGATGCGCTTGTTGGTGAGCGCGCCGGTGGGACAGCTCACCATGCACTCGCCACAGGAGATGCAGGAAGACTCACCCATGGGGGTGTTGAGGTCGAACGCCACGCCTGCGCCCGCGCCCTTGCCCATGCGGCCGAGCACGAGGTTCTGGCGGATTTCGTTGCAACCGCGAATGCAACGGTCGCAGAGGATGCAGGCCTCGTGGTCCACAGCGATGGCGAGCGAGGAATCGTCCTTAGGGCGGGTGAAATAGCGCTTGGGATAGCGGATTTCACCAATGCCGTGATTGCGCGCCTGCATTTCCAGTTCGCAATCGCCGGATTGCCGCTCGCGAGCGCAGGGCGAGGGGTGGTCGGCCATCAGGATTTCGAGCAGCGTGCGGCGCGCGGCCAAAACGCGGTCGGAATTGGTGACCACCTTCATGCCGTTTTCGACCTGGCGGACACAGGCAGCAGTGAGAACACGGCCGCCGGCCTCGACCACGCACAGGCGGCAGACTCCGACCGGGGTTTCGTTCTGCATGTGGCAGAGCGTGGGTATGGGGATACCGTGAGCACGCGCGGCGTCAAAGATGGTGGCACTGGCCGGCGCGGCGACCTCTTTGCCATCGATGGTGAGCTGCACCATCGGGCCGAGGAAAGTACCGAACAGGGTGCTCATGGATTGATCCCCACCCGCTGACTGGCGGCCCGCTTGGCAGGCGCTCCAGGCAGATGGCAGATGCCGGAGGGGCAGGTGCCCTGGAGCGCGTGCTCTCTCACTTCGTCTTCAAAATATTTCAAAACGGAGTTGATGGGCGCCGGCACAATCTGGCCAAGACCGCAGATGGATGCGAGTCCCATGGCGTTCGAGAGCTCGTCGATGAGGCCGCGATCGGCGGCAAATTGCTTCTCGGTGAGTCCGCCCTGGGTCCAGCGGTGAAGCAACGCGACCATTTTTTGGGAACCGACACGGCAGGGAACGCACTTGCCGCAGGATTCATTGCGGAAGAAGGCCACGGAGTTGAGCGCCATGTCGAGCATGCAGGTGTCCTCGTCGCAAATGACCATGGCGCCCGAGCCCAGCATGGAACCGGCCGCGGCGAGGGTCTTGAAATCGAGGCGGATGTCGGCCATGGAGGCGGGCAGATAGCCGGAAGAGGGCCCAGAGGGAGCGAACCCCTTCATCTTCTTACCGCCGTGGATTCCTCCCGCGAGGCGGAAAATGACTTCGGAGGCAGGGGTGCCCATGGGAATCTCGTACACGCCGGGCTTGATCACGTGGCCGCTGATGCCGACGAATTTGAGGCCGCTGGTGCCCGCAAGGCCGGCGGACTTGAACCAATCAACGCCACGTACGAGGATTTGCGGAACGTTGGCGAAGGTCTCGACGTTGTTTACGACCGTGGGCTTCTGCCACAAGCCGGCCTGTCCGGGAAACGGGGGCTTGTTGCGGGGCTCGGCGCGATGGCCCTCGATGGCTTCAATCAGCGCGCTCTCTTCGCCGCAGATGTAGCCGCCGGGGCTGACGAACACCTCAAGATCGAAGTCGATGCCGGAGCCCAGAATGTTCTGGCCGAGCAGCCCCTGGTGGTAGGCGCGTTCAACCTCCTCCTTCATGATGTGCTCTTGATGGCCGTACTCGTGGCGAATGTAGAAGATTCCTTTTTTTGCTCCGGTACAGATGCCGGCAATGACCATCCCTTCCGCCACGAGATAGGCCAGGTGCTGGATGATGAAACGGTCTTTTATGGTTCCCGGCTCGCTTTCGTCGGCGTTGCAGACAATGTATTTCTCGGGCGAGTCCATTCTGCGGACGAGCGACCACTTCATTTCCGTAGAGAAGCCGGCGCCGCCCATGCCGCGAAGGTCGGCCGCCTTGAGCGAGGCCAGCACGCCGTCCACATCTTTCGACTTGAGGAGCCAGCGCAAGGCACCGTAGCGCTTGTCAGCAGGATATGGATCCGACTTGCAGGTAACCTCGGTATGAGGCAGATGAGGTTCCTCCAAGGACTCGCCGCCGATGGCTCGTGTAATCAGCAGGTCCACAGTGGGCTCGGACATTGAGGAAAAGATCTGGTCATTGACGGTTACTGCAGGGGCGTGGTCGCAGCGGCCCAGGCAGGAAACCTCGCGAATGGTGACTTCCGAAGGGCCCATGCCGGCGTAACGGCGCTCCAGGGCCTGCCGGAGTTCGCAGGCGCCGTTGAGATTGCAGGACATGTCCATGCAGACGCGAACGTCGGCCTTCGGAGGGGGGGTGAGGCGGAAATGGGGATAGAAGCTGGCGACGCTGTGGATTTGATAGAGAGGGGTTCCCGTGTGTTGCGAGAGCGCGTGCAATTCCTCGGCAGGAAGGTACCCGTGCCGGCCTTGAATCGCGCGAAGATCGTCCCAGATCACCGTCGCACTCTTTGGGCCCCGTGGACTCGCCGGGCTCGAGCCGCCTTTCGAGCTACCGATCCAGGCGGCCCTGCTGGGCGAGGATAGTAGCGATTCACCCGGCGGATGTCTATAGGTATGGAGCGAGAGTTTGCCGTGACAACGGCATTGTCCGCAGCGGCGCCGGAGACTGTCGTCCTTCCGAGACCGGCGGAATGCAACTTGCACGCGTTCCGCCATTGACACTCGCTCGGGCAGGAGGTATAAGCACAACCACCTGAGGCCGGTTGTGGCTGCAGCCCGGGGGCCGAGTCCGGGCGCCGCGGCATCAGGAAGCGGAAACTGACGAGTGCGCCCCCTGCGTCCCGCAACAGTCGCGGTCTTCCTGCTATTCGCTCCGGCAGTCTTCGCGGGGCCAGGCGGTACGCCGCCTGCCAAGGCCACGCCAGCCGAAGCCACGGGCCAGTATTCGGGGCCGGGTTCCTGCAGTGCCACAAGTTGCCATGGCAGCATACGGCCGCGCGAGGACAGCCGGATCCTCCAGACGGAGTACAGCACCTGGGTGGTAAAGGACAAGCACAGCCGCGCCTACCTGGCGCTGACCGGGGAAGTGGGCGAGCGCATGGCGCGCATCCTGAAGTTGAATGCTAAGGCCGAGGAATCGCCGAAATGTCTGGTGTGCCATTCTCTCTCGGTGCCGCCGGAGAAACGGGCGCGAACATTCGAGCTGAGCGAAGGCGTGTCGTGCGAGAACTGCCACGGACCGGCGGGAGGATGGCTGGGCGGCCATACGACGCGGGGTTGGACGCACGAACAGTCGGTGGCTGCGGGAATGGTGGATCTGCGGGACCTGATCCATCGCACGGATAAATGCCTCACCTGCCATCTCGGCACTCCCGATCAGTTTGTGGATCACGAGATGATCGCGGGAGGGCATCCGGACCTGTACTTTGAATTGGATTCCTTCCAGGCGGCGATGCCGCTCCACTGGAAGGTTCCGCGTGAAAGCGAGGCTGGGAAATCGGCCGAGGACGCCTCGATGCTGGGAATGCGCCAATGGGGGACGGGCCAGGCCGAGCAACTGCGCGATGAGCTTGAGCGGGTTTCCTGGCGCGCGAAGGGGAAGGTTTGGCCGGAGTATTCCGAGTTGGACTGCTTCGCCTGCCATCATGCGCTGGGGCCTGCGGCACAGAGCTGGCGGCAAGAACACGGCTATTCGGCACGGCGCGCGGGTGATCCGCCTTGGCAGGCATCGCGGTACATCGTGTTCATGCATTTGGCAGAAGCCGTGGATCCAGCTGCGGCGCAGGACCTAGTTGCGAAGGTTGGGAAGGTCCAGGCGGAAATGAACAAGCTGAATCCCAGCCCTGATGCGGTGGTCGTGGCGGCTGGCGCGGCGGCGCCCGTGGCACAGCAGTTTGCGAGTAAGCTCGAGACCATGAACTACGACGCGGCGATGGCCAAGCGCGTGATGCTGGCAATCACCGGCGACGCGGAGAAGATTTCCTACTCCGGCGAGCGGTGCGGCGAGCAGGCAGCCATGGCGCTGGACTCGCTTTATATCGCGTACAGCAAGGAAGCGAAGGCGGGCGATGCCGCGGAGGTACGCGGAGCCATAAACGTGCTATTCCAACAGCTGGAAAACCCATCCTACTTTGAGCCCGGAGCGTTCGCCCACCAGATGGAAAAGGTTGGTTCCCTGATCCGCTAGCCGACCATCCGGTTTGCCCTTCTGTTCTTGATTTCCCCGACGGCTGAGGTCTCTCCCTACGCCGACGCGAGCCTCAGCACGGCAAGAGTTAGCGAAACGCGCGACTTCCCCACAGGACACGACACGCCGCGCCTCCCACTCGCGAGCGGTTCCGACAATTCGTTCGGCGCAGAAGGCTGAGTTGCGCGCCGTGGTTTGCCGTATGATTTTCGAGCGCAGCCCGTTCTCACGTCGGGCACAAGAGAGTAGCAGCGCTGCAGGCTTGCGAGGAGTGGGACATGACGCCAGAGGAATTTCGACGCATTGGCCATGCGTTGGTGGACTGGATTGCGGAGTATCGCTCGGGAATCGAGCAGCTTCCGGTGATGAGTCCGGTGGCGCCGGGCGCCATCCGCGCCGAGCTGCCGGCAAGGCCGCCGGAGCGGGGCGCGACGCTCGATTCCATAGTCGACGATCTCAACAGGATTATCCTGCCTGGCATCACGCATTGGAATCACCCCGGCTTTTTTGCCTATTTCCCTTCGAACACGAGCTTTGCCTCCGTGCTGGCCGATCTGACCGCCGCGGGGCTGGGCGCGCAGTGCATGAGCTGGCAAACCAGCCCGGCCGCGACGGAAGTCGAGGAAATGATGATGGAGTGGCTGCGGCAGATGGTAGGCCTGTCGCCGCAGTTCACCGGAGTGATCCAAGGATTTGCCTCGACGGCGACCCTGTGCGCGCTCCTGTGTGCGCGCGAGCGCAGCACCAATTTCAGCCAGGACCGCGGCGGATTGCAGGCGGAAGAAAAGGGGCTGATTGTTTACGCTTCGGAGGAAAGCCATAGTTCGGTGTGGAAGGCGGCGCGGCTGGCCGGATTTGGAAAAGAGAATTTCAGGCAGATACCGACGGACGAAAATCACGCGCTAATCGCGAAAGAGCTGGAGATTGCGATGCAGACGGACCACGAACGCGGCATGCGGCCGTGCGCTGTGGTGGCCACGACTGGAACGACGAACAGCACCGCACTCGATCCCGTGGCGGACATGGCGGTGCTGGCGCGGCTGTGGGGCGCATGGCTGCACGTGGACGCGGCCATGGCCGGCGATGCCATGATCCTTCCGGAATGCCGGTGGATGTGGGGTGGAGTCGAGGGATCCGATTCGATTGTGCTGAACCCGCACAAATGGCTCGGCACGGGTTCCGACTTGAGCGCCTATTTTGTCCGCGACACGGAGCAGCTGATCCGCACAATGTCCACGAATCCGGCCTATCTGAAGACGCAGCATGACGCACGGGTGAAAAACTATCGCGATTGGGGCCTTCCACTGGGCCGGCGATTCCGAGCCCTGAAACTGTGGTTTCTGCTACGGGAGCAAGGCGTGGAGGGACTGCGGGCGCGGTTGCGGCGCGATTTGCAGAATGCGCAGTGGCTCAAGGAGCAGATTGATGCGGCGCAGGACTGGGAGCGCATGGCGCCGGTCCATTTGCAAACGCTGTGCATCCGGCACCTTCCGGCGGGGTGGGCAGAGGGAGCGGAGTTGGACGCACATAACCTGCGGATTGCGGAATCGGTGAACCGGCGCGGGCGGGCGTATCTCACACCGTCGATCCTGAAAGGGAAGCAGATCATCCGGGTGTCGATCGGCGCGGAGACGACCGAGCGGCGGCACGTAGAGACGCTTTGGCGGGAATTGCAGGAGGTGGCGAGCGCAGTGCAATAGCGGAAAACTGCGAGGGTTCGTGTCCCACGGTCTCGCATTAGGCTGCCGGTACGGAACCGGTGACGCAAGTCCTTGACTTTGGGAAGGCTGCGGCATATACCACGCCACCGAGAGGCCACACCTGCACCGACCGGGAGGGGGCTGATGTACCAACAGAATTACGATCCGTTCAACAACGTGTTTCTGTCCACGGTTCTGGCAGGCGTGCCAATACTTGTGCTGCTCTACTTTATCGCCCTGCACCCCCATCGTGACAAAAAGGGCGTCAGGCACCTTGGAATTTCCGCGCCCTATGCGGCTTTCTACGGAGTAGTGGCGGCTTTCGCTGTCACCTGCCTGGGCTATGGGATGCCTCTCAAGTCGGCGTTCTCGGCCTTTGGATTCGGGTGTTTGTCCGGGTTCCTGGCGATCATCTGGATCATTGTTGGGGCCATCTTCCTCTACAACATGACCCTCATCTCCGGGAAGTTCGAAATCGTGAAGGAGTCGATCATCCACATCTCGTTCGACCGGCGCCTCCAGGTGTTGCTGATCGCATTCTCCTTCGGCGCCATCATCGAAGGGACCTCGGGATTCGGGACGCCAGTGGCCATCGCCGGAGCGGTCATGGTGGGCCTCGGGTTCCCTCCCTTCCAATCGGCCGTCTTGAACCTACTGGCGAACACTGCTCCCGTGGCCTATGGAGCCATTGGCACGCCCATCGTAATGCTGGCAACCGTGACGGGCCTGGATCAACTTAAGCTGTCGACCATGGTGGGACACCAGCTCCCCTGGGTGTCCATCCTGGTCCCGTTCTGGCTGGTCGCCGCGTTTGTGCTGATGGAGGGAGGCACTTGGAAAGAGATCTGGGAGGTGTGGCCGGGGGCGTTGTGCGCGGGTCTTTCTTTCGCCGTCATGCAGTGGCTCGCGTCCTCCACGGCGTCGTTCCACCTGATGACCGACGTAATCGCCGGGGTCTTCTCAGTCATCTGCACCGCCCTGTTCCTACGCTTTATCTGGCATCCCAAGACGCGATTCCTGCTGCGGTCGGAGCGCGAGGCCTTGGCCAAGAGCGGAAAGAGTCCGGCGACGGCGACTACGGACGCGAAGGAGTGGGTGTACCCGTACACCGTCGGCCAGACCGCGTATGCCTGGCTGCCGTGGACAATCCTCATCATCTGCTGCGCGATATGGGGCATACCGGCATGGAAGGCCCAGTTGAATAACCTTTTTCCGGGCATAACGTTCAAGACCACAATCCTCGGCGGTGTGTTCTCAGGCAAGCTTTCATTGCCGCAGTGGCAGATGCCGGCTTTGCACAACCTGGTCCAGCGCATGCCGCCGGTGGCAGCGCCAAATGCCAAACCCGAAGCGGCCGTCTTTAACATCAACTGGCTGTCGGCGGCCGGGACAGGCGTGTTCGTCGCGGCCTTATTGTCGGGGCTCGCGCTGCGTTTGACTGCCGCGCAGTGGGCCGAGTCTGTCCGGCGAACCCTCAATCGCTTGGTGATCCCGATCCTGGTCATCGCGCAGGTGCTGGGGCTGGGGTTCCTCACTCGCTACTCAGGTACCGACGCGGTGATTGGTCTGGCATTCACCCACGCTGGAGCCTTCTACCCCATCTGCGCTGCCTACCTCGGCTGGCTGGGCGTCTTCCTTACGGGCTCCGACACTGCTTCCAATGCCCTGTTCGGGAGCCTGCAGAGAATCACTGCCCAACAGTTGCACTTGAACGAAGTCCTGATCTCGGCGACCAACTCCACCGGGGGCGTGATGGGAAAAATGATCGATCCCCAGTCCATCATGGTGGCCTGCGCCGCCTGTTACGAAGACGCCTATGAGCGAACCCATGCCCTGGGGCCTATCTTCCGCACTGTTTGGTGGCATTCCGTGGCGGGAGCAGCGGTGATAGGACTCATCGCGTTCCTCCAGGCCTATGTATTTCAGGGCGCCATTCCATAAAATTTGACGTTTGTCGGCTGTTGCGACAAGCTGCTGGCCAGCGGATTGGTGCCGTTGCCAGTGCGGATGAGGGCCGTAACCTGGCCCAGTGATTGAGGGGAGGCTCCCTTCGATGCGGGAGACCTCCAGAAGGATTTTCCGCCCGCACCTCTGCGCCGTTCGAAGGTGAAGCAGACGTGGACACCCGCATCCTGGAGGAATTCCGCGCTGTAGTGGGAGAGCGCGGACTTATCAGTTCCGCCGAGGAATTGCATACCTATGAGTGCGACGGCCTGACGAACTTCCGGGTGATGCCGGAGGCTGTGCTGCTCCCCGAGTCGGCCGAGCAGGTGCAGGCCATCGTGCGGGTGTGCCACCGGGAACGCATTCCGTTTGTGGCGCGAGGCTCCGGGACGGGATTGAGCGGCGGAGCGCTGCCGGTGGAGCACGGAATCGTGATCAGCACGGCGCGGATGAACCGCATTCTGGAAGTGGATCTGACCAACCAGCGGGTGGCGGTCGAACCAGGTGTGATCAACCTGGATGTGACAGGCAGGGTTTCGCCGCACGGATTTTTCTACGCGCCTGACCCTTCGTCGCAGTCGGTGTGCAGTATCGGTGGAAACGTAGCGGAGAATTCCGGCGGAGCTCACTGCCTGAAATACGGTTTCACGACCACGCACGTTCTGGGCATCGAGGTGGTGCTGCCCGACGGATCGATGGTCCATCTGGGCGGTAGAACGCTCGACGCGCCGGGCTACGACCTGCCGGGGGTGTTCGTCGGCTCGGAGGGAACGCTGGGCGTCACCACGAAGGTCATCCTGCGAATTGTGAAGCGGCCGGAGTGCATTCAGACGCTGCTGGCGGCATTCGGCACGACGGGCGAAGCTGGCGCGGCGGTGAGCGGCATCATCGCGGCGGGAATGGTGCCCGCCGCCATCGAAATGATGGATAACCTGTCGATTCAAGCGGCGGAAGCGGCGGTGCACGCGCACTATCCCGATTGCGGCGGGCTGCTACTGGTCGAACTGGATGGGCCTGCGGCGGAAGTGGCCTCGCTGATGGAGAGGGTGAATGAAATCTGCCGTTCCTGCGGCGCCACAGAAATCCGCGTGGCTCAGAGCGAAGCGGAACGCGCCGTGTTTTGGAAGGGGCGGAAGGCGGCGTTTGCAGCGGTGGGCAGGATTTCGCCGAACTACATCGTGCAGGACGGCGTAATCCCACGCACGGCGCTGCCGCGAATCCTCGAGGAGATCGAGCGCCTGAGCGCGGCGGCAGGCATCAAAGTGGCCAATGTGTTCCATGCAGGAGACGGCAACCTGCACCCTCTGGTGCTCTATGACAGACGCGTTCCCGGCCAGGAGCATGCCGCGGAAGAGCTGGCGATGCGCATTCTGGAATTGTGCGTCGAGGCCGGAGGCTCGATCACGGGCGAGCACGGTGTGGGAGAAGAGAAGAAGCTGATGATGGGGAAAATGTTCAGCGAGCCGGACCTGGAAACGATGCAACTGGTGCGGTGCGCGTTTGATCCGCTGCAACTCTCGAATCCCTCAAAGGTTTTTCCCAGGCCGAGGCTGTGCGGCGAAAAGCCGGGACGCTATGAGCCGCATCCGCTGGAAGTGGCAGGAATCGCGGAACGATTTTGATGGCACAAGCGGATGCATCTTCGCGCGGAGGGGCGGGGGCAGCCACGGCAGAAGTTTCGTGGGATGAACTGCGAGGCGCCATCGGGGCGGAGCAGGTGCGCCCGGCAGGGCCAGCGGACGCGGTAGCCAGTGTCGCGCCACGGATGGTGGCAGAGCCGGCGGATGTAACTCAGCTCGCCGCCGCCCTGCGCTGGGCGAACGACGCGGGAATTGCCGTGGCGCCGCGCGGCGGGGGCACAAAGCTCGGATGGGGCAATGCGCCGAAAGAGCTCGGATTGATTCTTTCTACGAAACGCCTCAATCGAATCGTCGAGCACGCCTGGGCCGATCTCACTGTGGTCGTGGAAGCGGGCGTGACCTTCGGAAAACTCCAGTCCGCTCTGGCCGAACATGGGCAGCGGCTGGCCGTTGACCCCTTGTGGCCGGAAAACGCGACCATCGGCGGCATTCTGTCCACGAACGACAGCGGCGCGCTGCGGCTCCGGTTTGGCGGCCTGCGTGACCTCGTTATTGGGGTGACGCTGGTGTTGCCCGATGGGACGCTGGCGAAGAGCGGCGGAAAAGTAGTGAAAAACGTGGCCGGGTACGATCTGCCCAAACTGGCCACGGGTGCTTTGGGGACGCTGGGCGTGATTACACAGGCCGGGTTCCGGCTGCATCCAGTTCCGCCAAGCGAAGGACGCACCCTGACGTTCCGCGCGGGAAGCGTATCGGAAGCGAACCGGCTGATTGTAGAGATGCAGGGCTCCGCGCTGGCGCATACGAGCTTACAGGCGCGTGCGCAGCACGACGCGCAGCCGGAGGTGGATGTCCGTTTTGACGGAACACCGGCGGGAATCGAAGCGCAGTGCTCCACGGCGAGAAAACTGGCCGCGTTTGCGGTGGAGACGGGAGAATCGGCCGAGGTGTGGAATGCCCGGCAGGAATTGTGGAGGAAGGCGGATTCATCGGCGGTGGCGAAATTCAGCGTGCTGCCTTCGCACATTGCTGCGGCATGCGAGACGGTGAGGAAGGCCGCAGACAAGGGCGGGATGAAGTGGCGGATCGTGGCGCAAGGAACCGGGCTTGGCTGGGTTCGGCTGGAAGCGCCAAAGCCGGAGCACATTGGCGATGCGCTCGCAACATTGCGCGCCGAGTTCGAGAAAGACGCGGGCTCGCTGTTCATCGCGCATCGGCCCGACGGCGCGGGCGCCGTTGACGCGTGGGGCAGTCCCGGCGACGCCTATCCGCTGATGGTTCGCGTGAAGCAGCAATTCGATCCGAGAGGAACGCTGAACCCCGGCCGTTTTGTCGGGGGAATCTGATGGGTGTGGTGGGAGAGAGCGGACCAGGGCCCGCGCCCGGAGCGAAGAGCGCGTTCGACGCACACCATCCGCCCGCGCGCGAGTTGATGGACAAATGCGTGCACTGCGGTTTTTGCTTGCCGGTGTGCCCGACGTACGTGCTCTGGCACGAGGAAATGGATTCGCCACGCGGCCGGATATACCTGATGAGGATGGCGCTCGACGGTGCGGCGACGCTCAACGACAAATGGGTGGGACATCTGGACGCATGTCTGGGATGCATGGCCTGCATGACGGCGTGCCCTTCGGGCGTGGACTACGGAAAATTGATCGAGGCAACGCGGGCGCAAATTGAGCGGAACTATCCGCGTTCGGCTGCGGAACGCGCCTACCGGCAGATGATTTTCAGCACGTTCACGGTTCCGGCGCGGCTGCGGGCGCTCCTGCTTCCACTGAAGCTTTACCAGAAAGCGGGTCTCCAGGCGCTGGCGCGAAGGACGGGCTTGCTAAAATTACTGCCGAAGAGGCTGCGCTCGATGGAATCGCTTCTGCCGCAATTCGAGAAGGGCCAAGTCATTCCGGAGGTTACGCCGGCGAAGGGGACGCGGCGACATCGGGTGGGGATGCTCACTGGCTGCGTGCAGAGCGTGTTTTTCCCTCAGGTGAACGCGGCCACGGCGCGCGTGCTGGCCGCCGAAGGGTGCGAGGTGGTGGCGCCGAAGGAGCAGTCGTGCTGCGGCGCGCTGCTCGTGCACGCGGGAGAGGAAGGACAGGCGCAGGAACTGGCGCGGCGGACCATCGATGCATTCGAGCGCGCCAAGGTGGACACGATCGTCGTGAACGCGGCGGGCTGCGGCTCGACCATGAAGGAGTATGGTTACCTTCTGCGCGACGATCCGAACTATGCGGCGCGGGCGCGGGAATTCTCCGCAAAATGCCGCGACGTATCGGAATTTCTGGACGCCATCGAGCCGCAAGCCCCGCGCAATCCGATCGCGATGCGCGTGGCGTATCACGACTCGTGTCATTTGCAGCATGCGCAAGGAGTCCGCAACCAGCCGCGGTCATTGCTTTCGCGCATCCCGGAAATCGAGATCGTGGAGATTCCTGAAGCCGCAGTCTGCTGCGGCTCAGCGGGGATCTACAATTTGGTGCAGCCGGAAGCAGCGGCAGAGCTGGGCGACCGAAAAGCGAAAAATATTTTGGGACTTAGGCCGGACGTGGTTGCCTCAGGAAATCCAGGCTGCCTGCTGCAATTGCGCACCGCGCTTGAGCGTGCGGGAAAATCCGTTCCTGTTTTTCACACCATCGAACTGCTCGACGCGTCCATCCGCGGCGCTTCGCCACGGACGAACTAGGGCGATACTCCTCTTGAGCCGTCTGCCGAGGTCAGTATTCGGCTGGGCGGCAGCCTCGGTTGACGGCAGGTCCTGGGCTACACCTTCAAGATGGAGGCGAGCAGCTCAATGGGGTGGAGGACGGGTCGCGCGAGCCCGGCGTGCAGCTGTTCGGTGCAGGAAGTACCGCTGGCGACGAGCGCGCGCGCGCCGCCCGCTTCTGGTGCTTCAGCGGCCCGCACTTGTGCAAAAAGGTCGTCCCCGACCGCCATGCTCATCTCGTAGTACTCCTTCTTGTACCCGAAGCTGCCGGCCATGCCGCAGCACTCGACCGAAGAGGTGGCCACATCGAATCCGATTTCGCGCAGCAGCGCTTCCGTGGGCTCGGCGCAGCCGAGCGTTTTCTGTTGGCAGTGGGAGTGAACGAAGAGGCGCGTGCCGACCGGCGAGCGCGCTACATCAAACAGATCGCGCGCCGGGCGGCCCGATTTGGCGGAGAGGCGCGCGATGTATTCCACGGGATCGAAGGTGCGCGTGCGCAGCAGCTCGAATCGGGCGGCGTCGGCCAATAGGTGACGGTAGTCGCGGCGGAACATGGCCAGCGCGCTCGGCTCAATGACGATGATGTCGCGGCCCTCGTCGAGATAGGGGAGAAGCGCATCAGCGGTGTGGCGCGCGTGTTTTTTTGCGGTGGCGATCATGCCTTGAGACAGGGCGGCTCGGCCTTCCGGAAGCGCGTCGCTCACCACAATGTCCACGCCCAGCGCGCGAAGTACTTTGATCGCGGCGACGCCGCGCTGGGGCAGACCGTAGTTCGTGTACACGTCGGGGAAGAGCACGACCTTTGCGCGCTTTCCGACGCGCGCGAGAGGAGGAAGCTCGCGGGCGGCACGGACCAGCGGGCGGGCGGGGAAAGGCGGGACCTCGCGGCGGACGTCCACACCGACAAGAGACTGCATCCATCGGCGCGCCGTGCTGTGGCGTATCAGTCTGTTGGACAGGCCGCGCGTGCGGGTGCCCCATTTGGCGTACCAGTGGTAATTGGCGAAGAAGACTTTTTGCGCGGAGGCGCGGCGGTCGTCACCGCGGACGAAAGAGACGATACCTAGCAGAGAAGCCAGCGGAGAGCCCGCACTCGAGCGGTTCAGGCGGTCGCGCAGCACTTCATTCAGCCAGGGAATGTCGATGCGCACGGGGCAATTGTTCACGCAACGCGAGCAGCCGGTGCACAGATCGGAAAACCGCGCATTTTCCAGCGTGCCGGTGCCCGCCTCCCACGCGCCGCCGATCCCTCCGCAATACGTCTCGCCGCCGAAAGCATGCCCGCCGACGGTCTGGAAATTCGCGCAACAGTTCATGCAGGCGCTGCAGCGGATGCAGTAGAGGGATTCCTGGAGGACGGGATCCTGGCGCATCTTCATGCGGCCGTTGTCGATGAGGACGAGATGGAACTCGCGCTTCTTGCGCGGGCGCCCCGCGAGGGCGAAGGGCGGATCCTCGAGCGGGGGGCGAAGGAAGCTGGTGTACGAGGTCAGCTTTCCGTTGAAGGACAGAGGCAGCAACTCCAGGAAGACGCCCATCTGGGACTGCGCTGGGATCACCTTCTCCACGCCGGCCAGTGAGATGTGCACCGGCGGGAGCAAAGAAGACATGCGGATATTGCCCTCGCTCTCGACGAGCATGATGGTGCCGGTGTCTGCAGCGATGAGGTTGGCTCCAGTGAACCCCACATCGGCATTCAGGAATTTCTGGCGGAGGCGGCCGCGCGCAAATTTGGTAAGTTCCTCGCCGGTTTCGAGCGGCTCGCTGGTGGAGAACTTGCGCTTGAAGAGGGCGGAGATGCGCTCGGTGCTGTAGTGCATGGCGGGGGCGACGTTGTGGGAAGGCTGTTCGTCGGCCACTTGCAAAATGAACTCGGCCAGATCGCTTTCGGCCACCTCGATTCCGGCGCCTTCGAGGGTGTGGTTCAGGCGAATCTCTTCACTGGTGATGCTTTTGCCCTTGACCACCAGCTTTGCGCCGTGCGACTGGCAGACGCCCAGGATATAGCGACAGGCATCGGCGGCCGTGGAGGCCAGATAGAAATTTCCACCGCGCGAACGGATGGCGGTCTCCAATGTCATCAGGAGATCAGGGAGATCGCCGATGGCGTGCTCCTTGATAGCGCGCGCTTCATCTTTGAGCGCTTCGTAATCGGGCAGGGCGGCGGCTTCGCGGTATCGGTTCCGGTTGAAATTTTGGGTATTGCGGCGGACGGCGGCGCTCTCGATGCCCAAGGCCATGCGGATGGCGCGAAGCAACGCGCTCTTGTCGCGCTTATTGGCGACGGTGCGGGGTGCGTCGTACGCTTCTGCCGGAACTGGAGGCGCGGCCATGGCTATTCGAGCAACAAAATGTGGAGGCGATGCGGGCCGTGAACGCCGCGGACCAGAGGTCCCATGTCCGCTGTGGCGCTGGGGCCCGTGATGATAATGATGTTTCGCTGCATAGCTGCGGCCCCGATTCCAGACGCATCGAAGAGTTCGCGCGGCCGCAATACGATGCGCTCAGCGGGCAGCAGCGCAACGTGCAAAGGCATCAGAAGGCTCGCGGCCGAGCGCAGTGGCGGGCCCATAGCCACGCAGATAGAGCCGCTGCGAGCCACTCCCGCAAACGCCTCCGTGATGCCGGCGTCCGCGCTAGCGAGCTGGTCGTCTGTCGGCTTGGGGATTACCTGGGGAATTGTGCGGAGAGCAGTGAAAACGCTGGGCGGGAGAAAATCACCGTCGGCTACCACCAGCGAGCTAAGTCCATCGGTTGCACGGACGACGGCGGCGCGCACATCCGAGTCACTACGGCCGATGCGCTCAACCTTTGCGGCGGCTTCGGTAGCTCGAGCCGCGAAAAGATCTACCAGCGAGGTATTGCCGGGGGTGGCCATTCTCAGGCCTTATCCTCTTCCCGCGCCCAGCGGCCGGTACGGCATATCGCGCCGCCGGGCCTGACGTTTCTGAGGATTCGGCATGCGGGCGGACAGCCGATGCCCGGGGAATAGGCGCGACGCATACATACCAGAAATGTCGCGGCAATGCCAATCGACACACTGCTGCACGCGCAGGCCAGGTGGTGTAGCGCCTCTGAGCGCAACAAGAAGGAAACTGGGAACCGCCCGAGCTATTCGGGGCAGGCAGCGCCCTTCTCGACCCACTGTTTGATACCGCGGGCGAACTCCTCGCGGCTCAGGGGCGGTAAGGTGCGGCCTTCGCCCGGATCCCAGCCCCAGCCGACGAGCTTGTCGGTCGAGACATGCTCGATGATTTGTTGAAGCGTCCTGCCGCCATTGCGGGCTGGGTCCTTCAACTGTTCACATAGCTCGTGCGGCGATTTTCCTTGAAAGATCATCGGCATTTTGGGCGGAGGCAGCCGCCAGACGATTGCGCCCGGCGGCCTGTGCGGCCCTGGAATATTTTCCTTCTGATGGCACGCACCGCACTTCATTCCGTACTTTCCGTCACCCAGAGGGCCGCGCTGGACGTTCTGGGCATGTGGATGGCTGTCGTCTCCCTGGAGTGGCCGGTCACCCGAAGGATGGCAATTCATGCAGCGAGGATGAAGAAAAACACCATAGGCAGCGGTGAATGCCCTGCGTGCGCCAACGTCATCATGTGCACTCGGGGCCGCGGGCGATGCAGTACCACCCGGGCTCGCTGCGCCGGCGAACGAGACGAAAACGAGGGCGGCGAATAGGCACGCAACCCCGAGGGTTTTTCGTGCCGGGTATTTTTTCATCTTTACGATTCTCCGTCCGATGCCATGAGCCGCTCAGGCGCTGCGCAAGTCCTGCGCGCGAATGGGCAGCCGCCGGATGCGCTTTCCGGTGGCTGCGAAAATCGCGTTGGCGACAGCCGGGGCCGCGCAGGGAACGCCGGGTTCACCGACTCCGCCTTGCTTTTCCGTGCTGGGCACGATGTGAACTTCAATCTGCTGCGGGCATTCGTAGATGCGCAACATGGGATAGTCGTGGAAATTGCTTTGCACCACGCGGCCGTTGGCCAGCGTGATCTCGCCGCGGAGCGCGGCGGTGAGGCCGAAGATTACGGCGCCTTCGATCTGGGCCTCGATCGTGTCGGGATTCACCACCGGGCCGCAGTCCACCGCGCAAACCATGCGGTGGATGGTCAGCTCGCCCTGAGGAGTCACAGAAACTTCGGCCACGTAGGCAACAAAACTCTCGAATGACTCATGGACGGCGATGCCGCGGCCGCGGCCCGCCGGCAGCGGTGAGCCCCAGCCGGCTTTCTCGGCGGCAAGTTCCAGCACGCGCAAGTGCCGTGGCGCTTTGGCGAGCAGTGTGCGGCGCAGTTCGTAAGGGTCTTTTCCCGCCGCGTGTGCGAGTTCGTCGAAAAAGCTCTCCACCACGAAAGCGGTCTGCGAATGGCCGACGGATCGCCACCACAGGACGGGCACAGGCAGCTTCGGACTGTGCAAATCGACATAGAGGTTCGGGATCAGATAGGGTGTGTCCGCGGCGCCTTCCACGGAGGTGCCGTCCACGCCATTTCTAACCATCATAGGTTCAAAGGGCGTTCCCGCCATGATGGATTGGCCGACTACAGTTTGCTTCCAGGCGATCACGTTGCCGGCTTCGTCCAGGCCTCCGGCAAGGCTATGGAAAAAGGAGGGACGGTAATAGCCCCCGCGCATATCGTCTTCGCGCGTCCAAATGAGTTTGACGGGTGCGCGAGCGGCTTTAGAAACCTGTACGGCTTCCACCACCATATGGCAATCAGGGACGGCTCGCCGGCCGAATCCGCCCCCCAGGAACGTGGTGTGGAGCTGGACCTGCTCGGGCTTCAGCCCAGCGGCTTGGGCGGCGGAGATGCGGTCGAGCGTCTGCAACTGTGAACCGGTCCAGACTTCACAACTTTCCGCGCGAACTTCAGCCACGCAGTTCATCGGCTCCATGGTCGCGTGGGCGAGGTAGGGCAGCTCGTACTCGGCTTCGAGAATTTTCGAGGCGCTGGAGAGCGCTGCTGTAACGTCGCCCTCTTTTCGCGCCACTGCGCCCGCCGTCTTAGCCATGGCCGCGAACTCGGCGCGCTGTTTCTCCGTGCTGTATCCGGCCAGCGGCCCTTCGTCCCAGTCGATTTTGAGGGCATCGCGGCCGCGGCATGCAGTCCAGTAGCCGTCGGCAAGCACGGCGATGCCGCGGGGAATTTCCACGACGTCTTTCACGCCGCGGATGGATTTGGCCGCGGTGGCATCGAAACTTTTCGCTTTCCCGCCAAATACGGGCGGGCGCGCGACGACGGCCACAAGCATGCCGGGGCGGTTCACGTCGATCGAATAGGTAGCTGTGCCGTTGCATTTCGCCGGCGTATCAAGCCGGTGTACAGACTTACCAATGAGTCTGAAATCCCTGGGGTCTTTGAGCGACACTTGGGCGGGAGGCTTGCCCGCGGCTGCTTTCGCAGCGAGCTCACCATAGGCGGCGCGGCGGCCGGTGGCGTCGTGGATCACGAAGCTCTTCTCCGTGCGACAAGCCGCGGCGGAGACACCCCAGCCGTCAGCAGCGGCCTGGACGAGCATGGCGCGCGCGACGGCTCCCGCTTTGCGCAGTTGTTCGAAGGACGACCAGACGCTCGTGCTGCCGCCGGTCATTTGGATACCGAACACGGTGTGGTTGTACGCAGGATCGACCGGGGCGAATTCGCATCGCACGCGCGTCCAATCGGCGTCCAACTCTTCGGCCAAAATCATTGGGAGGGAGGTGTAGATACCCTGGCCCATTTCGGATTTTCCGATGATTACGGTTATGGCGCCGTCGGCGGCAATCTTTACGAATGCGTTGGGAACGAATTCGGAGGCAGGCGCCGCTAGTGCAGCTTCGCTAGGTGCGAGAGTGGAGAAGTGCAGCGCAAGGACGAGGCTGCCGGCGCCGGCGCCGCTGGTTTTCAGGAATTCACGGCGGCTGACTGCGGGCGTGGCGCTCATCGTGATTTCCCTTCTGCCATCAGCGCAGCGGCACGGTGTATGGCGCGACGAATGCGCGGATAAGTGCCGCAACGGCATATGTTGCCCGCCATTCCGTCGTCGATGTCGGCGTCGCTCGGATGGGGATTCTCGCGCAGCAGGACAGCCGCGGCCATCAATTGGCCCGATTGGCAATAGCCGCACTGCGGCACATCGATCTCGGTCCAGGCGCGCTGCAACGGGTGGGAGAGATCGGCGGAGAGGCCCTCGATAGTAGTCACGTTTTTCCCGGCGGCGCGGGAAACTGGCGTGACGCAGGAGCGCACTGCCTCCCCATCCAAATGAACGGTGCACGCCCCGCACTGCGCCATCCCGCAGCCGTATTTTGTGCCGGTGAGGCCGAGATGCTCGCGAAGCACCCAGAGCAAGGGCATGTCCGGGTCCACGTCGATCGACGATCGTTTGCCATTGACGACCAGAGTGAGCATGCTGCACCCCCACGCAGGAGCTACCCCTTCGATGCTGGAGATTCTAACTGGATTGAGAAGAATTGGAAGGTGGGGAGGTCCTCGCCTTGGGGATCCGATCCTGAAGGTGTCCCGGAGGGAGTTTTGCCTCCCGGCCGCGTCTGCCAGGCCGCGATTTCATGGAACCGCCGGGATGCCCGGTCATTTCCTATCGTGCGATTATCGCAGCCTTGTGCAGTTTGCGCTGCGCCCGCGCGCCCGACCGTCCGCAAGCCTTCCTGCGCTTCTTCTTTCGTGCGACCATCGGCCTGCTCCAGTTCCAGGTCATTAGGTGGGCGTGTGAGACAAGGGCGCGTGGCTCATCGCAGACGGTCGGAGCAGAACGGCCGCGAGCACGTTCGTCGCAGCCGGGGGAGCGGGACTTCCAGCGGCTCCGCGGACGACGCTGCATTCCTCGGGAGTCCTGATTTCGTCCTGTCGCTTGCGCGGGGTCTCCGCGTCATCGAAGCCTTCGAGGCCTCTTCAAGCGGTCTTTCTGTTTCCGCGGTTTCCCAGCAGACCGGACTTTCGCGGGCGGCGGTGCGGCGGCTGCTCCTGACACTGGAAATGCTGGGCTACGCGGAATCGGATGGACATCTGTACCAGTTGAAGCCGCGCATCCTGCGTCTGGGCTACTCTTTCCTTTCGTCGAACTCCCTGGTCATTCTTGCGGAGCCGATTCTTCAACGCGTGGCGGAGGCGTTACAGGAAGCGGTAGCTCTGGCAGTGCTGGAAGGCGAAGAGGTTCTATATATTGCGCATCAAGGCGTGCGACGCGTGATGTCGGTCGGCGTGTCCGTGGGCACGCGGCTGCCCGCTCATTGCACCTCCGGTGGCCGGGTGCTGCTGGCGGCGCTGCCGGAGGAAGAGTTCCGCGAATTCCTCGACAGCACCACGTTACGGCCCATGACCGCGAAGACAATAACGGAGAAGCCTGCCTTCGCAGCGATGATCGAGAAAGTTCGGCATGAAGGGTTCGCCTTGGTGGACGAAGAGTTCGAGCCGGGACTGCGTTCCATGGCCGTACCGGTTCGTTCACGGCAAAACGCCGTTGTGGCTTCGCTGAACACCGGCGTGCATGCCGCGCAGTTCTCCTACGTAGACATGATGGACCGTATTCTTCCCGCCTTGAAAGAGGGCGCTCGACTCCTGGGTCAGCAGATCGGCTGATTCTGCGCTTCGCTTGGGCACGCCTCAGGGGAAAGCTACAAAGCTACTGACGGAGCCGTGAGGCGCCCGGGGTGCTCGCGCAGGGCTGGCTAAAGGGCTTGACTGCGTGGAGCCTCCTCTCCACACTCGCTGTATGCGTATATCGCAGAATTGCGCGGTATTCGCACACGACGGTTAGCGCCCGGATGTGGAGAGCGAGTGCTCCGCAGCCGAGGTGCAGCCTGTCCAAATGACCCTATCCACAGACCGTAGTTTGACCCCAGCCAACGCGGGCTATGAGCGCACGCTCGTGGTGCTGTTGTTTTTTACTTGGGGAACGGTTTTTCTCGACCGCATGGCGCAGCTCTATCTCGCGCCCTATTTCGCGCCGGAGTTTGCGCTTACAAGCCAGCAAATCGGGATGCTGGCCTCCGTGCTTGCCATCACGTGGGCGCTCTCGGGATTTTTCTTCGGCGCGCTCTCGGACCGCTACGGGCGGCGGCGTGTGCTCCTGCCGGCCATATTTGTTTTTTCCGCGCTCTCGATCGCGTCGGGATTAGCGCGGACGTTCGCGGAGCTGCTGGTGGTACGTGCCTTGATGGGCGCCGCGGAAGGGCCGTGCTGGGCTGTGATTACAGCGCTTGTGGAGGAGTCGTCGCCCGCCCATCGCCGCGGACGAGACGTGGGGATCGTGGTGAGCGCGGCCGCGCTGGTGGGTCTGGCGGTGGCGCCGGTAATCTCCACGCAGGTTGCGGCTCGGTGGGGCTGGCGCGCCGCATTCTTTGTCGCGGGGATCCCGGGGACTCTGCTGGGCGTGCTTCTTGCGAGGATTGTGCGCGAGCCGGATCGCGGCGGGCGAGCACACGGCGGCGCACGAGGAATCCAAGGAATGCGCGATTACCTGAAGTTGCTGCGGTACCGCAACGTGTGGTTGTGCGCGCTGGCCGCAGTCGGATTCATGACCTGGCTCTTCTCGGAAAACGTGTTTGCCCCGCTCTATATCACCAGGGTCGCGGGGCAGAGCGGAACGACGGCGGGATTTCTTCTTGGCGCGAGCGGGCTGGGGAGTTTTACGCTGGCGCTGATATTGCCCGGGGTTTCCGATCGCATCGGCCGCAAACCACTGCTGATGGGAGTCGCGCTGCTCTCCGCAATCGTGCCGATCGCCCTGCAGATCTCGGCGCTCTATGCGCATTTGTGGCTGCTGGCGGCGATTATCTGCCTCGCCAATGGCGGCCAGTGTATGCCTGCACTCGTGCTCGTGCTGGTGCCGACGGAGAGCGTGCCCCCCCGGTTCGCGGCCACGGCGATCGGACTGGTGACCCTGGTGGGAGAGGTGATCGGCGCCACAGCGGCGCCGGCGATCGGCGGACGACTTGCGGAGCGATACGGGCTCGGCTCGCCGCTATGGTTGTCCGCGGGCGGCGCGGGCGTCGTATTTCTCGCCGGAATGTTTTTGAGGGAGACAGCAGGGAGGAAGGCAGTGGAGAAAGAGTGCGAGCCAGCGCTGGCGAGCTGAGCGGATGGCGAACAGCGCGAGGAAAATAACGGAATCGCGAGCATGGCTGAACTAACCTCATTGCGGGCGGCGGTGGAATCGCTGGTGCGGGATGGCGATTCCGTCGCAATGGAAGGGTTCACGCACCTGATTCCCTTCGCCGCAGGCCACGAGGTGATCCGCCAGAGACGGAAAAATCTCGTGCTCGTGCGAATGACCCCGGACCTGATTTACGACCAGATGATCGGCGCCGGTTGCGCGAGGAAGCTGATTTTCTCTTGGGGCGGCAATCCGGGAGTTGGTTCCCTGCATCGGCTGCGCGATGCGGTGGAGCATGGCTGGCCGCACCCCTTGGAACTCGAAGAACACGGCCATGGCGACCTTTCCAATGCCTATGTTGCCGGAGCATCGAATCTGCCGTTCGCGGTCTCACGAGACTATGCCGGATCCGATCTTCCTCATCATAGCGACGCCATCCGCTTCATCGAGTGTCCCTTTACGGGCGAGCGGCTGGCAGCCGTGCCCTCGGTGCGGCCGGATGTCGCCGTAATTCACGCGCAGAAGGCGGACCGAAAAGGGAACGTGCTGCTCTGGGGAATTCTGGGCGTGCAGAAGGAGGCAGTCCTTGCGGCACGGCGGGCCATTGTTACCGTGGAAGAAATCGTGGACGAATTGGAGGCCTGGCCGAATGCCTGCATTCTGCCGCATTGGATTGTGTCGGCGGTTTGCCGGGTCCCGGGCGGAGCGCATCCCTCTTACGCACACGGGTATTACGAACGCGACAACCTGTTCTATCAGGCCTGGGACGCGATTTCGCGCGACCGCGAGAGCTTTCTCGCTTGGGTGAAACGACACATCCTGGAAACGGACGGCTTCGAGGAATTCAAGCGTGTTCTGCAGGAAGGCGTGGCCAAGGAGGTTCGATGAACGCGCAAGTGCCGTTTACGGCAGCGGAGATGATGACCGTGGCGGCTTCGCGTTTATTGCGCAACGGCGACGTGTGCTTCGTGGGCATCGGCCTTCCCTCTGCTGCGGCGAACCTGGCGCGGCTGACGCATGCTCCTGGCGTCGTTCTGATCTACGAGTCCGGACCGATCGGGGCCAAGCCGGATGTTCTGCCACTGTCGATCGGCGATGGAAGCCTTGCGGAAACGGCGGATACGGTCGTATCGACGTCGGAGATTTTCCGGTACTGGCTGCAAGGCGGGCGCGTGACCGTAGGCTTTCTGGGCGCGGCGCAGATCGACCGCTTTGCGAACATCAACACGACCGTTATCGGCGACTATGCGCACCCGCAGGTGCGCCTGCCCGGCGCGGGCGGAGCGCCGGAAATCGCCGCATGCGCGGGCAAGGTGATTCTGGTGCTGCGTCAATCGGCGCGCGCCTTTGTCGAGCGGGTTGACTTCATCACGTCAGTGGGACATCTGGACGGCGGCGAGTCGCGAAACCGGCTGGGTTTACCCGGGCAAGGTCCGGTGGCCGTGGTGACGGATTTGTGCCTCATGGTGCCGGACGCGGTGACGAGGGAGCTGACCGTCACTCACCTGCATCCCGGCGTGGGTGCGGAGAATGTGCGCGCCGCGACCGGATGGAAGCTCCGGTTTGCAGACGCCGTGAAAGAAACTCCAACTCCCACGGACCTGGAACTGGACACGCTGCGCCAGTTGCAGCGACGCACGGCTCTGGCGCACGGCCGCGCGCCGGAAGCGTGAGCCCTTCGCGCACGCATCCCTATATTCCCCCTATCTGGCCGTATCCCGGCAGCAGCCGTCGAGGGGGCCGGATGGTCGGGAAACAAAAATCGGCCTAGGCCAAAATCCAATTTTAGGGAGTGGTAGCGGTACCGGGAATCGAACCCGGGTTTCCAGATTGAGAATCTGGCGTCCTAACCCCTAGACGATACCGCCTCTCGGGATGCGGAAATTGCAGGCGCCAAAGTGAGTACCCGGCTGCGGACAGCCCAAATAGTATAGCAGGGAGGCGCGGGCCGGCTTCAGCCCAAGTATTCCACTCCCAAGGCTGCGAGTTTGGCGCGAAGAGAGTAGATGTCCAGGCCGAGTTCGCCGGAGCGGAGGCGTTCACGCGTCCCTTCTTCCTTGGCCGAGCGCTGCTCGCCCAGTTTGGCGATTTCGGCGGCGCGCGCGCGCGGCACCACCACCACGCCATCCTGATCTCCGACAATTACGTCGCCCGGGTGGACGATGGCGCCGGCGCAGACCACGTCCACGTTCACCGAGCCGGCCGTCTCTTTCACTGTTCCCTGCGCGGAGACGGCGCGCGACCAGACCGGGAAATTCATCTCCGTGAGTTTTGCGATGTCCCGCGAACCTGCATCAATCACCATGCCGACCACCCCGTGTGCGCGCAGCGAGGTGGCCAGCAGTTCGCCAAACATGCCATCGGTCGATTCTGCGACCACCGCGACGACCATCACATCGCCGGGACGGCACACCTCGACCGCTGCGTGAATCATCAGGTTGTCGCCGGGGTGGCACAGCACTGTGATCGCGGGGCCGGCGGCCTTTGCGCCTGGATAAATCGGGCGGAGGTATGGCTTCATCAATCCGCGGCGGCCCTGAGCCTCGTGAACCGTGGCAACGCCCAATTCGCCTAGCTGGGCCACATCTTTCGCCTCCGGGCGTTCGATTGTGCGAACGATGGTTGGTTTCATGACAGGTCATCCGCTACCTGCGGGTAGAACCGCTGGTAGGCCTCCGCGTATTTGATTCCGGTCTTTCCGGAATTTCGCGCGGCCTGAACGCCGCGGCGCCGGGCTAGATCCGTGTAGTACTCCCAGAGATGTTCCTGCGCCTCCATCGCTTCCATGGCGTGCCGTTTGCGCTCAAAGACGGAAGTAATGTCGAGCAGCACTTCCGGCTTGAAACCGCACTGCTCGGGCTGGTGCGGCTCGAAAGCGAAAACCGGCGGGGCGCCGAGTTTCTTTCCCTCTGCCGGATAGCCTGCTGCCTGGGCATACACGCGTGTTCGCAGAGTAATCTCGCTGGCGTCGCCGTGATCCATGTTGTACGGATCGGAGGCGGAATGCGTCAGCACGATTTCCGGCTGGCAACTGCGGAATTCGGTCACCATTTCCTCGGTCAGATAGTTGGTAAGCTGCAGGGGATAGTCGCCGGCGTCGAAAAAACGGATTTCCGCCCCGAGAATTGTGGCGGCCTTCTCCGATTCGTCGCGGCGCATCTGTTTGACGCGCTCGAGAGTCATCCCCGGCATCTTCCACAAACGTTCGGATTCGCCGCGCTCACCGAACGAAAGGCAAAGAATGCGCACACGGTACCCTCGGCCGGCGTAAAGAGCGATTGCGCCGCCCGCGCGCCAGACGAAGTCGGCGGCGTGGGCGCTGATGACCAGCAGTGTTTTTTTCTGATTGTCCATTGGCTTCCCTCTGGCCAGCTCTTACCCGACCAGCGCGGCCGGATTTTCGACGGCCATGCGGCGGATTTCGCCCGCTGCGAAGCCGGCATCGAGCAGTCGCTGGGCAAACATGGCGAATCCTTCCGCCACCGGCGGATTGATGGTTTGCCCCAGGTCAGTCGAAAGGATGCAGCGATCCGGGCCGGTTCGCCGGATGCTTTCGAATACGCCTTCCCAGGGAGCCTTGCCGGTATGCATGGTGGTAAAGCAGTGCTCGATAAACGCGCCCATCTCCGCGAGCTCGCGCTGCTCAGCCGGAGTGAGATTTTGCGATGGAAACTCAGCGTGTGTCACTACGACCTTCCGGACTCCCATAGGCTTCGCTGCGCGCACCAGCGCAAATATTTCCGCCCTGCCCAAATGTCCGGTGGCCAGAATCATGTCGTGTCGCGCGATAAGTTCCATACAGCGGCGTGTGGTATCGGTGAGTTCGCCCTCCGCGTCCAGCACGGAAAGCGGCGGAGGGGCAATGCCCATGGCCGCCAGTTCGCGTTGAATCTTGGCCCAAAATGGAAGCTTCGTCGCAGGGCCGTCCAGCCGGCCGGCTGTCTCGTTTGCGGCGTCCACGGTCGGCATCCACACAATCTTCGCGCCCGAGCGCCCGGCGAGTTCCACGGCGACAGGATTCAGGCCGCCGACGCTGTGATTGAGCGTAAGCGCGCCATAGGCTGCGATCCCCGGCACGGCTTTTGTCACCACCCGTGCGCGCTCCGCCGTGGACATGTAGTGAGATTTCAGAACGAAGCCGCGCAGCCCGTGGGCCAGAAATTCGTGCGCGAGATCGATATCATCGATGCGCCGCTCGATTACGTCGGGCGCGACGTGCACTTGCAGATCGTGGGCGCCTTCCAGCGCTTTCCAGGCGGAGTCGGTGACCGCCGCGCCACCGGCCTGGCTCGTATGGGAACTCATGGTTGCTCCGGCTCGATCCGCAAAATTGCCGGGTCGCCATCCAAACTGTACAGCGATTCGACGAGCGCGGCCCGGCGTTCGAGCACATTGCGCTGGTTGATCGAGCCCTTATCGGTGATCTCGCCGGCATCGATCGAGGGTGGTTCCTTGAGCAGCAAGGCGCGCACCACGCGGTTGGAGCTGCCCGTGGATGTCAGGGCAAAGCCGCGCAGCAGCGCGCGAAACCGCGAGAGCACCGCCTCGTCGCTCAGAACGCGCTCCGGCGGGTAGGAGGCGTCGAGTGGTGAGCACAGCGCGCGGCAGCCTTCCAGGTTGGGAAAGATCATCATTGTAAGCTCGTCGCGGTCGTGCCCGGCAATCACCACGTCGCGGACGAGCGGAGCGAAATGGGCCATCACGCGCGCGCGCAGCGGGCCCACACTCACCCAGGTGCCGGTGGACATCTTGAAATCCTCCGCGAACCGGCCGTCGAAAAGGAACCCTCTGTTGACATCCTCCGGATCGATGAATTTTATAGCGTCGCCGAATTTGTAAAAACCCTCCTCGTCGAACGCACGCGCGGTGAACTCCGGCTGGCGCCAGTATCCCGGTGTCACGTTGGGGCCGCGCACGCAAGCTTCGAGTTTGTTCTCGCGCGGCGCCAGTTTTAGTTCCACGCCCGGAACCGGGATGCCGATAATTCCGGGATGGTCCGTCTCCCAGGTGGTCTGGATGGCCATGGGCGCGGTTTCCGTGGCGCCAAGGCCGGTGACCATCACGATCCGTTCTCCGCAAGCTTCCTCGGCCAGCGCGCGGTAGGCGTCCCAGATAAACTGCGACATCCCCGCGGCGGCGTAGAACAGCATGCGCAACCGGGCAAAGAACGTTTCGCGCAGCTTCGAGTCGCTCCGCAGTGGCGTGAGCAAATCTTCATAGGCCCGCGGCACGCCGAAATACGCAGTCGTGGAAATCTCGCGCAGGTTGCGGATGGTTTCGCTGAACGCGGGTGTCCCTGCTTTTCCATCATCGATGTAAAACGTTCCGCCGTTGTAGAGCGTAACGCCGATATCGTGGTTGCCGCCAAAGGTGTGGTTCCATGGCATCCAGTCCACGATCACGGGCGGCTCGTCCTGCAGAAACCGGAACACCTGGCAGATCATCTGCTGGTTGCTGCAAAGCATTCGGTGCGTGTTGATCACCGCTTTGGGCTTGTCAGTCGAGCCGGAGGTAAAAAGAAACTTCGCCGGGCTGTCCGCATCGATGCGCGCATGGGCGTCGTCAACGGCGTTGGTGGGTGCAGTAGCAAGCAACTCAGCAAAAGGCGTGCATCGCCTTCCTTCCACAGGCGAGTGCGTCACCACCACCTCGGTCTCCGCCGGAATTGCCGATTCGATCGCTCGCGCGAACCGCTCGCCGCTTGCGGAGAACACCAGGCCCGGCGTGAGCAGGGCAAGTGAGTGGCGCAGCTTGGAAAGATCCGCCGTAACCAGGGAGTACACGGGCGAAAGACTGGCCGTCGGAATTCCGGCGTGCTGTCCCGCGTGCATCAACAGGAAATGCTCCAGGTCGTTCTCGGAAAGTATGGCAACGGGCCGATCGGCGGAGAGCCTGCGGTCGAGGAGCGCTTGGCCGAGGCTGCGCACGGCGGTGAACACCTCAGCGTAACTCAGCCGGCGCCATTCCCCCTGCCGGTCGCGTTTGGCGACGCAGGTGCGGTCCGGCACGGTCATAGCCCAGTGGGCCACTCGATCCGTGAGCACGCGCGGATACGGTTCGAGCGTCTCTTCGGGGCGGACGAGCATTGCGCCGTCCGTCCGGCGTTCCAGCGTGGCCCCTGAAGTACGCATCCGCGCCTGACGCAGACGGCCCGGCGGCTGTAGAGATCTCGCGCCCGGCGGTGCGATCCCGTTGCGCGCGGGATTCCCGGACTGCAGATTGGCTGGCTGGCTCATCCGGTTGCCGCCGTGTCTCCCGGATTATTCTCCAAGTTCACAATCCGCGCGCTCCCAGATGCGCGAGCAGGGTTCCGGAGGTGACGCTCCATCCGAAGAACGACTCCACATTGTACATCGTGGCCTCTTGAAGGCTCGGCGGGCCGGCCTGCATGGTGCAGTCGCCGACGAGCACGGGCCAGTATTCGAGGAAGTAGGCGTCGCGCAACGTGGATTCGACGCAAACATTTGTTGCGATGCCGGTGAAAAACAGATGGCGGATTCCGCGGGCGCGCAATTGTGCGTCCAGCGAAGTGCCCGCAAACCCGCTGTAGCGCGTTTTCACCACAACGAGGTCGCCGGCATGCGGCGCGAGCTCGTCCACCAGCGCGAAGTCCCAGCTTCCCTCGGTCAGTAGCTTGCCTTTCCATTCTTCCCGACGGCCCATCATGCACATCGCCAGTTCTTTTCGCGGATTGGGGGAGCCGGAGCCCCCCGCGTTTGACAGGTCGGGTTTGTAGCCCATCTGGAGATAGGCTACGCACATTCCCGACCGACGCGCGGCGTCCAGGACGGCGCGGATTGCCGCCACCACACGCGCCGCCCCCGAAATATCTACGCCCGCCAGGTCCAGCATTCCTCCCTTGGAGGCAAACGCGTTCTGCATGTCCACGATCACGAGGGCCGCGGCCTGGAAGTCCACCTCGATGGGTTCAGGTTTCGCGTCGAGCTTGGGCATGGCGTGGACTGCCGAAGTTAGTTTTCGTAGAGCTTTTTGACCAGTTGTCCCTTCATTTCAAAGCGCGGCAACGTGCCCGGCGGTACCAGCCGCACCGAAGAAGATACCGTGAGCACAGCTCTAATTCTGTGCTCGATTTCTGCTTGCAGGCCGCTGGAGGGATCAGTGCCGTCGCCGTACTCCGCCACGATTTGGAGCGGAGGCTTTACGCCGGGGCCCGGCGCCTCGAGCAGGATTTGCACTTCGCCTGTCGTACGCGGGCGAAAACTCGATACCACGTCGCGCACCGCGGAAGGGAAGACGTTGACGCCGAGCACGATCAGCATGTCGTCCGTGCGGCCCAGGCAGCGCAATTTGAATCCAGTGCGGCCGCAGGCGCAGGAGGTGCCTAGAATCGTCACGCGGTCGCGGGTGCGGAATCGCAGCAGGGGCACACATTCGCGCTCCAGGCTGGTGTAGATCAGTTCGCCCGAAACGCCCTCTTCGATCGGCAGGACCTTTCCGGTGTCGGGGTCGATGATCTCGCAATAGACATATTCGTGTGCGTTGTAATGCATGCCGCTCTGGTTGGGGCATTCGGAAAAGATGATGGGCAGCATATCGGCGTTGCCCAGGCCCTCCGTGACTCGCGCGCCCCAGGATTCCTGGATCTTCGCGCGGACAGCAGGGATGCCGCCACCCGGTTCGGCGCCGCACACGATTTTCTGGAAGCCCAGCGCGCGCGGGTCCATCTTTTCCTTCTGGCGCACGTGGTCGGCCAGGTAAATGGCATAGGAGGGGGTGGAATGCAGCACGTTGGCGCGGAGCGTTTTGGCGATCATCACCAGCTTTTCCGATGCACCGGTTCCCACCGGTACAAAGGTTGCCCCGATGCGCTCGATCGCGTCCTTTACCGGCAGCCCGCCGGCGAAGAGCGTGAGGCTCGCGCCGTGCATCACGATGTCTGTCGAGCGCACGCCCTGCGTATAGAACGACCGCGCCGTCACTCGCGTCCAGCCCTCGGCATCCTGCCGCGTGAGGCCAACCAGGCTGGGACGCCCCGTGGTGCCCGTGGATGCCTGGATGCGGATCACCTTCTCAAGGCCCACGCAGGCGTGACGGCCGAGCGGAGGCGCAGCGCGCTGGCTCTCCCGCAGTTCCTCCTTCGTCGTCAATGGGACGTTTGCCAGGTCGGCCAGCGTTCGCAGATGTTCGCGGCAGATTCCCGCGGCCTTCAGTTTCTCCTGATAGAAGGGAGAGCGTGCGAACAGATAATCCAGTTGCTTTGTGAGCTTCTGCTCCTGCAGGGCCCGCACCCGTTCCGGTGCCATGGTTTCGATTTCCGGATCGAAGTATTCTTCAGGACT
>JASHSV010000292.1 GCA_030038535.1 Candidatus Acidiferrales bacterium | reverse complement strand
ACTCCAGCTTCACCAGCACGCTCGCCGAATGGGCAGGGACAATTTTGTTGAGCCGCACGAGCGGCGTATTGCCGATCGCGTTCAAAACGGAAGCGGCAGTGCTTTCACCCATGGTCATCTCCTTCGCGCGCCAGCCTGTTTCGATGCCTAGAATCGCAGAACGGAACGCGGGAACGGCCTTCCAGCCTTGCCCCGGCGAGTCTTATTCCTCATACTCCATGCCAACTGCCCGACAGGTCGCATTCATGGACAAGTTTGACTCGCCTGATTTATCGAGCCCGCAGTTTAAGGCCAACCCGTACCCGTTCTACGCCCGACTGCGCAGCGAGGCGCCGGTGCTCCGCACGCGCGCCGTTTTCGGGCTGAGCGCCTGGCTGGTGACGCGCTACGAGGATGTGCTGAATGTGCTCAAAGAGAGCCACTTCGCCAACAATTGGTCGCCCAAAATGCCGATTGGCATCCGCTACGCCAAGCCGCTCACACGCCACATGCTGAACTCGGATCCGCCCGACCATACGCGGCTGCGCACGCTGGTGCAAAAAGCATTCACACCGCGCATGGTCGAACGGCTCCGCGAGCGCATCCACTGTGTGTGCGACGGACTGCTGAATGCCGCGGAGCCGCACGGGCGGATGGATTTGGTCCGGGATTACGCGCTGCCCATTCCGCTCACGGTGATCGGCGAACTGCTTGGCATCCCGCCGGAGGAAAGACTCCGTTTCCACGCCTGGTCGCGCACGAGCGTTTCCGCATCCTCGCGCCTGGACATGCTGCGCGCGTTTCCGGATCTGTGGCTCTTTTTCCGGCATCTCCGCAAGCTGGTGGCGGAGCGCCGGGCGCACCCGCGCGATGATCTCATCACGGCCCTGATCGAGGCCGAAGAAGCGGGCGACAAACTGAACGACGACGAGCTTCTGGCCATGATCACTCTCCTGCTCATCGCCGGGTATGAAACCACGGTCAACCTGATCGGCAGCGGCACGCTTGCTCTGCTTCAAAACCCATCCGAGCGCGCGCGGTTTGAGCAGAGTCCGGCGCTCGCCGATTCTGCGATCGAGGAGCTGCTGCGATTCACGAGTCCGCTCGACATCGCCAGAATTCGCCTGGTGAAGACAGAGATGCAGGTAGGCTCACGAACTTTGCGGCGAGGGGAACTGGTGCTGGCGGCGATCGGCTCGGCCAACCACGATGAAGCTCAATTCGCGAATCCAGAAGCGCTCGACATCGCGCGCGAACCAAACCGGCACCTCGCGCTGGGCCAGGGCGCGCATTTCTGTCTAGGCGCGCCACTTGCGCGCCTGGAGGGACGGATAGCAATTACAACGTTATTGCAACGCTTTCCGGGGCTTCGCTTGGCAGCGCCTGTGGAATCGTTGGTCTGGCGGAAGAGCGTCGCGCTTCGCGGACTGGAGAAGCTGCCAGTTCACCTTTAGGAGGGAGTGCGCGCCGAGGCCGCCGGGCCGAAAAGCCACAAACGGCGGAAATTTCTCACGGCTTTGGCGCGGGAGGAGGCAGATCGCGCGCGGCGCACTGACTCGAGAAGCCTGCGGTTTTGTGGGCACCGTCGCAAAACGGCTTGTTGCCGGAATGACCGCAACGGCACAGCGCGATGGCGGTTCGTCCACTCAGGCCGAACGATTTGCCCGCCGGATCGACGATGCTGAACTCGCCTTCGATGAGCAGCGGGCCGTTATCCCGCGGTGTGATTTTAGCGTTCGCCATGATCTTCAGTCTCCTCTTGGCCTATTGGCTTAGTATTTCGGGACGCGCGGATCGACTTCATCCGACCATGCCAGAATGCCGCCCTTCAGGTTCCAAATTTTCTTGAAACCGGCCTGCTTCAAAAACGCGACCGCGTCTGCGGATCGTTTCCCGCTGCGGCAGTGCGCCACAATTTCGCGCGAGCTATCGAGCTCGTTCACGCGGCGCGGGAGATCGCCCAGCGGAATGAGATGACCGCCAATCTGGCAGATCTGGTATTCATGCGGCTCGCGAACGTCCAGGATGTAGAGGTCGTCGCCGCGATCGAGCCGCGCTTTCAGTTCCTTGGGCGTAATCTCCGGTACGCTCACCGCCGGCGCGGTCTCCTCACCGCGAATTCCACAGAATTCCTGGTAGTCGATCAGCTTGGTGATTGTGCGCTTCTCTCCGCACACAGGGCAGTCCGGATTCTTGCGCAGCTTCAATTCGCGGAACTTCATCATCAGCGCGTCAAACAAAAGCAGCCTGCCCACGAGGCTGTCACCCGTGCCGAGAATCAGTTTGATCGTCTCCATGGCCTGGATGGAGCCGACAATTCCGGGCAGGACGCCGAGCACGCCGCCCTCGGCGCACGACGGGACCAGCCCCGGCGGAGGCGGCTCGGGGTACAGGCACCGATAGCACGGCCCGCCCGGCGCACCAAACACCGAGGCCTGCCCCTCGAAACGGAAGATCGAGCCATACACGTTGATTTTTCCCGAGAGCACGCACGCGTCGTTCACCAGGTAGCGCGTCGGGAAGTTGTCGGTCCCGTCGACGATGATGTCGTAATCGCGGAAGAGTTCGAGCGCGTTCGTGCTGGTCAGCATGGTCTCGAAAACTTTGATGTCGATATCCGGATTCAAATTCGTCAGCCGCTCGTACGCCGCTTCCACCTTTCGGCGGCCGACATCGGTAGTTCCGAAGGTCACCTGTCTTTGGAGGTTGGTGAAATCCACTTTGTCGAAGTCCACCAGGCCCAGGTGCCCCACGCCCGCCGCGGCAAGGTACAGCCCTAGTGGGGCGCCGAGTCCGCCCGTGCCGATCATCAGCACGCGCGCCCGCTTCAATTTGAGCTGCCCCTCCATGCCCACTTCCGGCATGATCAGGTGGCGGCTATAGCGCAGGATCTCTTCTTTCGACAGCGTTGGCGCCGAAGCGGCCTCCGCCGGCGCAGTCCTGGTCCCCATCGTCAACTCTCCCAGCGAAGCTGCCTGGCGTTGCCTCCCGCGATGGAGGGCACAAGACTCACCGTATCCCCGTCCTTCACCGGAGTCGCCTCCTTCTGCAGATAGCGTATGT
>JASHSV010000291.1 GCA_030038535.1 Candidatus Acidiferrales bacterium | reverse complement strand
GCATCTCTACGTCCAGGTGATCGACGATACCACCGGGCGTACGATCGTTTCCGCCGGCTCCAACGACAAGGAAATGCGCAAGCAAGCCAAGGGCGGTGGCAACGTCGCCGCGGCCAAGCTCGTCGGCAAGACCGTCGCCGAACGCGCCCTCCAGAAGGGTGTTTCTCAGGTCGTTTTCGACCGCGGCGGTTACCGGTATCACGGGCGCGTCAAGGCGCTGGCCGACGCCGCGCGGGAAGCGGGGTTGAAATTCTAAGCGTATGTCGAAGCATACTCTAAGAGACACCCTCTCGATCCGCCGGCCCCTCGAGGCGAACGCCAGCTCGCTCAAGGACCACGTCGTGGCCATCAACCGCGTCACCAAAGTCGTCAAGGGCGGCAAGAACCTCAGCTTTTCCACCCTCGTCGTCGTCGGCGATCAGCAGGGCCACGCCGGCTTCGGCATGGGCAAGGCCCGCGAGGTCCCCATGGCCATTCGCAAGGCCATCGAGCAAGCCAAGAAAAACCTTATCCGCGTCAATCTCAAGAGCGGCACCGTTCCCCATCTCGTCGTCGGCCGTTACGGCTCCGGCACCGTACTGCTCAAGCCCGCTCCGGAAGGCACCGGCATCATCGCCGGAGGCCCCGTCCGCGCGGTCATGGAAGTCACCGGAATTCACAACGTGCTCACCAAATCCATCGGCACGTCCAACCCGCACAACGTCGTTAAAGCCACCTTCGACGCCCTGATTCACCTCAAAGACGCGGCCAAGGTGGCCGAAACGCGCGGCAAACAGGCCGCCGACATGTCCGCCTAGCGCGCGGAGGCAGAGATTCCATGAGCCCGGCGAAAAAAGAACGCATGCTCAAGATTCAGTGGGTCGTCAGCTTCATCGGCTGCACGCGCGATATGCGCGCCACCATTCGCGGCCTCGGTTTCCGCCGCCTCGAGCAGACCCTCGAGCGCCCGGATACCCCGGCGATTCGCGGCATGGTGCGCAAGGTGCGCCACCTGGTCAAGGTCGTTGGAGAGAACTGAGGCGGCTATGGAAGTCACACTCTCGAATTTGCGTCCACCCAAGGGCTCGCGCCACCGCAAGGTGCGCGTCGGTCGCGGCATGGGCTCCAAGATGGGCAAGACCGCCGGCGCCGGCAACAAGGGCCAGCAGTCCCGCACCGGGTATTCGCTCCGCCGCGGCTTTGAGGGCGGCCAGATGCCCTTGCACCGCCGCATCCCCAAGCGCGGATTCCACAATCCCTTTGGCCGCCAGTTCGCCATCATCAACGTCGAGGCGCTCAACGCCTTCTCCAAGGGCGACGTCGTCACTCCCGACCTGCTCCTCGAACGCGGCATCCTTTCCAGCCGCCACCATGGCGTCAAGGTTCTCGGTGACGGAGAATTGAAGGTGGCCCTGACCGTTCAGGCCCACGCCTTCAGCAAATCTGCGGAGAAAAAGATTGCCGCCGCCGGCGGTAAAACGGAAATTGTGGCATGAAGCAATTCTTCAATTCCGTCGCCAACATCCTCCGCGTGGAAGATCTGCGCAACCGCGTGCTCTTCACGCTGGCCATGCTGGCCGTGTACCGCTTCGGCGCCTTCATTCCCACGCCGGGCATCAACACTCAGGTGCTCGAGGATTTGTTCGCCCGCAGCCAGGGCTCCATGCTTGGCGTCTTCGATCTGTTCAGCGGCGGCAATTTCCGCCGCCTCACCATTTTCGCTCTCGGCATCATGCCCTACATCACCTCCTCCATCATCCTCCAGTTGATGACCGTCGTTTTCCCCTATCTGGAGCGCCTGCAGAAAGAAGGTGAGCTCGGCCGCCGCAAGATTACCCAGTACACCCGCTACCTCACCGTCGGACTCGCTATCCTGCAGTCCTTCATGATTGCCATGGCCCTCCGCAGCGCCACCTTCGAGGCCAAGGCCCTCGTCTACAACCCCGGCCTCGGCTTCGTGCTCATGACCATCCTCACCCTCACCACCGGCAGCGCCTTCATCATGTGGCTCGGCGAACAGATTAGCGACCGCGGCATCGGCAACGGCATGTCCCTCATCATCTTCGCCGGCATCGTCGTGGGCCTGCCTCGCGCCATCGGCGACCTGGTGGACAAGATCCACAACAACTACTGGGAGAATTTCACTGCCCTCTTCGCCATCATCCTCGTCTGCATGATGGTTTTCGTCACCGCCTGCATTGTGCTTGTCGAAAGCGGCCAGCGCCGCATTCCCGTCCAGTATGCCAAGAAGGTTGTCGGCCGCCGCGTCATGGGCGGCCAGATGACCTACCTTCCCCTCCGCGTCAATTCCGGCGGTGTGATTCCCCCGATTTTCGCCAGCTCCGTGCTCACCATTCCCCCCACGCTCGGCCAGTTGTTTGCCTCCAAATCCAGAGCCATCCAAGACATCGTCAATGCCCTGCGCTGGGGCGAGCCCTGGTACACGCTTCTCTACGTCCTCATGATCGTGGGCTTCGCCTTCTTCTACGTGGGCATCATGGTCAATCCCACCGAGCTCGCCGACAATCTGCGCAAGCACGGCGGCTTCATTCCCGGCATCCGTCCCGGCCGCAACACTTCGGAATACGTCAGCCGCATCATCACCCGGCTCACTTTTGTCGGCGGCCTCTATCTCGCGCTCGTCTGCTTGATCCCCGAATGGATGATCGCCGGCATCAAGCTGAATCATCTTTGGGGGCCCATCGGCAGTTGGTTCGACGCCCATTCGCCCCGGTTTATCCTGGAAGGTTTGGGAGTGAATTTTTATTTCGGCGGGACCTCGCTGCTCATTGTCGTCGGCGTGGCCATGGACACCGTCCAGCAGATCGAGGCCCAGTTGGTCATGCGCAATTACGAAGGGTTCGGGCCCCGCGGCCGGATGCGAGGCCGGCGTGGCTAATCCGGGGCTTCCTGTGCCCGCGCATCCGCTTCTGCGCGCCCTCATTTTGCTCGGCGCGCCCGGCGCGGGAAAAGGAACGCAGGCTAAAGAGGTGGCCAGGATTTACGACGTGCCCCACCTCTCGACCGGCGACATGTTCCGCGAGCATGTCGCCAGGGGAACCGAGCTCGGCAGCCGCGCCAAGCCGATTATGGAGAGCGGCAAGCTCGTTCCCGACGAGATTGTGCTCGGCATGGTCGAAGAGCGCGTTGCCCGGAAGGATTGTGCCGCCGGATTCGTGCTCGACGGTTTTCCGCGCACGCTTCCGCAGGCCGAGCGGCTCGAGGAGATTCTCGGTCGTCTCCCGCTGCGGCGGGCGCTGGCCGTCAATCTCCTCGTGGATGAGGAGGCCATTGTGCGCCGCATCGCCAGCCGCCGCACCTGCAAGTCGTGCGGGGCGATTTACTCCGCCGGGGCGAAAATGCCCCGCGTCGAGGCCGTATGCGACGCCTGCGGCGGTCCGATCGTCCAGCGCCCCGACGACCGCGAGGATGTGGTCCGGCAGCGTCTGGCTACCTATAACGAGCAGACGCGGCCGGTGGTCGAGTTTTACAGGCGGCGCAGCCAGTTGCTCGAGTTGGACGGCTCCAAGGATATCGCCGCCGTCCAGCACGAACTGCTCGCGCTGCTCGCTCGTTTGCACCAGCAGTAGCACAGGCTCCCGATCGTTCGGGAAGCCCGCGCTCTTTCGGAGTTGTCGGTCGGTGCCGCAGCAGTCCAGCGGATTTGGAGCGGAAGGAGTGGGCATCATTCTGAAGTCGAAGATGGAGCTTGAGAAGATGTATCGTGCGGGACAAGTCGTCTGGGACGTGCTCAGCGAGCTGCGCGCCATGGTCAAGCCCGGTGTCAGCACCATGGACCTCGAGCAGGTGGCCGCGCGCCGCTCCTCCGAGCGCCATGCCCGTCCTGCCTTCAAGGGCTACATGGGCTATCCCTGTGTCCTCTGTACCTCCATCAACGAGGAGGTCGTGCATGGCATCCCCTCGCCCAGACGCAAGCTGGCCGAGGGCGACATCATCTCGCTCGACTTTGGCGTTTCCGTTGACGGCTATTACGCCGACGCCGCCGTCACCGTCCCCGTCGGACGGGTTCCGGCAGGCAAGGCGAAGCTGCTCGAGGTCACTCGCGATTCGCTCGACCGCGCCATCGAAATGGTTCGCCCCGGCAATCGCCTCAGCGACATTTCGCACGCTGTCGAGAGCTGGACCGCCAGCCATGGTTTCTCCGTGGTTCGCGAATTTGTCGGCCACGGCATCGGCACCAAGATGCACGAGGAGCCGCAGCTCCCCAATTATGGCGAGCCCGGCCGCGGCCCCCGGCTCGAGCCCGGCATGGTGCTGGCCATCGAGCCCATGGTGAATACCGGAACGGCTGAGGTCGAAGTGCAGGCCGACAAGTGGACGGCGGTCACGCACGACCGCCAGCCCTCCGCCCACTTCGAGCACACCGTGGCCGTCACCTCCAACGGGCCCTGGATTCTCACCCGGCCCAGGGAGATGACCGGCCCCTCCTGGTAGTTGGAAAATTTCGCCGGGCGCGCGTCCGGCACGATGAGGAATATGGCGAAACGCGAAAACGAAAAGAAGAAGAGCGGCGAGGGCAACCCCAAAGAGGACGCCATCGAAGTGATGGCTACCGTCATTGAGCCCCTCCCCAACGCCATGTTCCGCGTCGAGCTGGAGAACAAGCATCAGGTGCTCGCCCACATTTCCGGTAAGATGCGGAAGAATTTCATCCGCATCCTGGCAGGCGACAAAGTCGCGGTTGAGCTTTCTCCCTACGATCTCACCCGCGGCCGCATTACTTACCGGTATAAGTAGGGGCGCTGCTTGCTGCGCCCTTCGGCAGTCGTGCGGGAAGTTGTTGACCTGGAGTCGGGCAGAAAGGCAACGGCATGAAGGTTCGTTCATCGGTCAAGAAAATTTGCGACAAATGCAAGATCATCCAGCGCCGCGGCGTGGTTCGCGTGATTTGCTCGAACCCCAAGCACAAGCAGCGCCAGGGATAGGAGGCTCGGACCATGGCACGTATCGCCGGTGTTGACCTTCCGCCGCAAAAGCGCATTTGGATCGGCCTCACCGCCATCTACGGCATCGGCCAGGCGCGCGCGCGTAAGCTCCTCGCCATCGCGCGCGTCGACGAGACCAAGAAGGTCAAGGACCTGACGGAGGAGGAAGTTAACCGCATCCGCCAGGCCATCGAACAGCAGGGCGGCGTCGAAGGCGATCTCCGCAAGGAGATCCAAATGAATATTCGCCGCCTCATCGATATCCAGTGCTACCGCGGCATGCGTCACCGGCGCAATCTTCCGGTGCGCGGCCAGCGCACGCACACCAACGCCCGCACCCGCAAAGGCCCGCGGCGCGGCGCGGTGGCCAACAAGAAGAAGGCGGCTTTGAAGAAGTAGGACAGGTTTTCAGCCTGTCTTCGTCCCAGGGAGGAAGCGGTCAGTGGCTAAAGAAAAATCACCGGCAGCAGGAGCAGCAGCCCCCGGCGCGGCAGCGGCGCCGGCGGCTAAGCCCTCCAAGCGCAAGAAGGAATTCAAGAAGAAGCGCGAGCGCCGCATTGTGCCTCACGGCATCGTGCACATCCGCGCTTCCTTCAACAACACGCTCATCGCCATCACCGATCCGGAAGGCAAGGTCCTTTCCTGGTCCTCCGCCGGCTCGGTCGGCTTCAAGGGTTCGCGCAAGGGCACGCCCTACGCCGCGCAGCAGGCCACCGTCACCGCCGCCGGCACCGCCCGCGACCAGTACGGCATGAAGACCGTGGAAGTCCGCGTCAAGGGGCCCGGCTCCGGCCGCGAATCGGCCATCCGCGCCCTTTCCACTGCGGGTCTCATGATTCGCGTCATTCGCGACGTCACGCCGATTCCGCACAACGGCTGCCGTCCGCCCAAGCGCCGGAGGGTCTGAGGGCCGCCTCAAACATTCCTCTAGGGGGTCGGAGCTTTAGCTCCGACATTGAGCCAGCTAGAGAGGGGGGCTTTAGCCCCAGGGGTCAAGAAGGTTCCCGCACCCTCGCGGTGCGGTAAGGAGAAGAAGGAGTGGCAAGACATCGCAACGCAGTTTGCAGGCTGTGCCGCCGGGAGGGCGTCAAGCTCTTCCTCAAAGGCCTTCGCTGTTTCACCGACAAGTGTGCCATCGAGCGACGCAACTTCGTCCCGGGGCAGCACGGCCAGAGCCGCCGTGCCAAACTCGCCGGCTACGGCATGCAGCTTCGCGAGAAGCAGAAGGCCAAGCGCACCTACGGCCTGCTCGAGCGTCAGTTCCGCAATTATTTCGAAAAGGCCGAGCGCGCCAAGGGCCCCACGGGCGAAAACCTCATCCTCATGCTCGAACGCCGCCTCGATAGCGCCGTCTATCGCATGGGCCTCGCCTCGTCTCGCGCCCAGGCCCGCCAGATCGTTACCCACGGCCACATTCTGGTGAACGGACGCAAGCTCAATATTCCGTCCTATCAG
>JASHSV010000290.1 GCA_030038535.1 Candidatus Acidiferrales bacterium | reverse complement strand
GACCGGCGGTCGGAGTTTCCGAAGAAGCGCGGCGAGGTGGTGACGGGAACAGAACGGCCCGTTTCGCCGGTGCAGATCGCCCCGCTGCGACGGCTGCTGGCGGAATCTCTGGAGCCGGCGCGCGTGGCGAGCGACTAACGTCCAGACTCCGCAGAGAAGCAGATCGTTCGCCCGCCAACCCGCATTCTGACCACTCCCGAGAAGAGGTCCGCGAACTCCCTAGAATCCTGGCGACGTGCGCTCGCAAAACAGGTCACGGTTCAGGGTTCGCGAATGAGGACTTCGCCAGTTCCCACGACAACGTCATTGAGGGAGGCGCGATACTTGTAAGAGCCGGGCTTCGTGCCGGCGACGGCGGGGCCGCTCAGCAGGCGCATACCTGCGGGAGCCTGGAAGACGTTGGAGGAAAACGGGCAGCGCTTGGGATCGAACTCGATGCGCAGAGTGGCGGAGGCAGCGAACCACTCGGCCTGATCGCCCGAGCTGAGCACGATCACATCCGGAAACAGACCAATGATGACGCGCTTTTCCGCCACAGAATCAGCCTCCGCGCCGCACGGGCATTCGCGCGGCACCCGCACCGAAGCGCGAGAGGGGAAGATAGCACAGCAGCGCGCAATCGAGCACGCTTGGGAAACTACAGGAGTACGAGTTCCAGTGTGGAGCAGTTGCGAATTCGCCGGGTTTTCGCGCCGTTTTGCTTGACGCTCCGAGAGGCATTGCGTATAGTCGGCTCGTTTTCCCGCAGACCGCCCGAAGGCCGGAGTGAGCGCCCGTGAGATTGAAAGGTGAGCGATTCTCGCTGATTCATTGCACGCCCTTTGCCCTGGTGCATGTGGGCGCTCTGGCCACAGTGTTCTTCAAGTTCCGGTGGTGGTATCCGCTGCTGGCGCTCGGTCTATACGAAATCCGGATGTTTTTCGTGACGGCGGGATATCACCGGTATTTTTCGCATCGCACATTCAAGACGAGCCGGGCGTTCCAACTGCTGCTCGCGGTTTCGGCGATGACGTCGATGCAAAAGGGAGTGCTCTGGTGGGCGGCGCACCACCGGCACCATCATCGGTTCTCGGATTTGGAGGAAGACATCCACTCGCCATCGCTCAAAGGGTTCTGGTGGGCGCACCTGGGCTGGATACTGTGCAAGCGATACAACTCGACGCGAGCGGAACTGGTGCCGGACCTGGCGCGGTACCCGGAACTGCGCTGGCTGAACCGGTATCACGTGGTGCCTGGGCTGACGCTGGCGGCGATTCTGGTACTCACCGGCGGCATGAGCGTATTCCTGTGGGGTTTCTGCGTGAGCACGGTGCTGCTGTGGCACGGAACGTTTACGATCAATTCGCTGTGCCACGTGTTCGGCCGGCGGCGTTACCCGACAACAGACACGAGCAAGAACAGCCTGATTCTTTCGCTCATCACGTTGGGCGAGGGCTGGCACAACAACCATCATCACTACATGAGCTCAGTGCGACAGGGCTTCTTCTGGTGGGAGATCGACCTGACGTACTACCTGTTGAAGATGCTTTCCTGGGTGCACATCGTATGGGATTTGAAGGCCCCGCCCCGAGCGCTGCTGCAGCCAGTCCCAGTCCAGTCCTAGAAAACCGCACAGCGAATTCTTAGAGGACGACACCATTGCCGCGCGCGGCAAGCAGTTGGCGCCGCGCTTGGGCTTCGGCAAGCGTGTAGGAGAGGCGCATGCCCGAGCGGGATCTGCTTGCGGCGCAACCCCAGGGCAGAGCGGATAAGAACGGGCGGCAACCGATACCTTGGTCCAGTTGTTGCGAGTGTACCCCTCCGTTGCAGTTCGCGTCGTGTAACCTTCTGGCTGGAAACTGCTCAAAGTAAGGATGGGCATGGCGCGGGGCTACAGTGAAGCAGTGCGAACGGAAAGGTGACCAGCGGAGCTCACATCCTGGCGCGGGCTGGGAAGGCGGGGCTGAGCCGTTCGCGTCCGAATCGGGGTAATATCTCCGCCCTCATCCATGCCGTCTGGCCGGAAAGCACGCAGGGGGTGCTTGCCGGGCGGACGAAGGCGGAAATTGCAGGAAGCGGCGATAGAAAGTCGGAGCAGTTCTTTCGCACATGAATCTCCCACTAAGGAGGGGACTGGCTATGGTCAAATACCTAGCTGCGGTTGGGGCGGTTGTGGCTCTTGCACTGGCGGTTCCGGGGAAACCGGTGGCGCCATCGGGAAACTGGAAGGTGGATACGCGCCACTCGGACGTTCAATTCACGACTGATGGGACAACCGACTTCGGGAAGTCGAAGACGAACTTCACAGTGGGGTTCGCCCGTGTCGTGGGCATCGTTAACCTGAACGGAGCCGACGCGACGAAGTCGGAGGTTCACATTGATTTCTACCCGTCAACGGCTATGGAGCCCACCCTCGATCATGACGGGAATGTGAACCGGGAGTGGTTCGCAGACCGCGCCAATAACACGATGATCTGTTTCCATTCGGAGTCCACGGAACTGACCTCAGATGGCCGCTTGCGAGCCACGGGCAAGCTGGGGCTCATCCGCGTGGACAGAAACGTTGAAGTGACGGCGAGCGAGGCCTATGCGGGGCCTGTATACGGTCCTCCGATCGTGAACCATGCAATTCGGACGGCGACGTTTGTGTTCGACCTGCCGGCAGCCGCGACTGGGGAAAAACCAGGCCCAGTGCGCATGCGGGGAGCGACCAGCCTGGCGAAAGAAGATTTTCCCCAGCTCTTTCGCGCCGTGTTGTCCACGTCGTGGCCTACGGTGGTGCAGGACAGCAACTGCCGGGCTTCCGGCACGGGAGATGCCTCAGAAGCATATGGAGGGACGCTGTGCACGGGCTCGTTCCTGCTGCCGTCGTTTCCCACGGGGCCGCAGGCGTTCGCAGGAGAGGATTATCCCGGCCCGCAGAACTTCAACTCGATTGTGGGCCAGCATCTGAGCATCGCGGCTCATCTGAGGCTGAAGGCTGCCGGAGCGGGTGCGAAAGCGGCCAGCGGAAACTGAGCGGATTCGCAGTAGCTCTGCGATTTCCGGGTACCGCCCTGCTGGCAGGCGAGACGACCCGCCGGCGGGGCGGTATCGGTGCGACCGTCTCAAATAAGCAGGGATTTCGCCGCCGCAGTAATGTGGCGCGCGGAGATGGCGAAGGCGTCGAGCAGTTCATGCTGCGCGCCGGAATGCGGCACTGCGGAGACGGCGAGGCGGCGAGCGGCAGCCAGAGCGACGCCGGACGTAGCGAGAGCGGCGAAAGCGGCCTCGCCCAGGCCTCCTTCCGCAAAGTGGTCCTCCACGGTGACGACGCGTCCGCCGGTTGCGCGCACGTGCGCGGCAAGCCCATCGGCATCTATGGGTTTTACGCTGTAGAGGTCAATGATGCGCGCGGCGATGCCCTGAGCGGCGAGCTCGGCATACGATTTGAGCGATTCGTGCAGCGTAATTCCCGCGGCGATGATGGTGAGGCGGTCCTGCGGGGATTGGCGCAGGATTTTGAAGCCCGGGATTGGGAAATTCTCGTCGCTGCTGTAGAGGACCGGCGTTTTGGGACGGGTGGTGCGTAGGTAGCCGATACCGGGCAGGCGCGCCAAGGCTTCCGTCAGGCGGTCGGCGGAGACGCCGTCGGAAGGGTAGAGAACGGTTGAGCCGGGGACGGCGCGAAACATGGCCAGGTCCTCGAGGCCCATCTGCGAGGGGCCGTCCTCGCCGATGGAGACGCCGCAGTGCGAGCCGCAGAGCTTGATGTGGCTGCGGCTGACGGCGGCCATGCGCACCTGATCGTAGGCGCGGGACAGAAAACAGGCGAACGTGGCAACAAACGGCGTGTAACCGCGCGCGGCCAGACCGACGCCGACGCTGACCATGTTTTGCTCGGCGATGTAGCCCTGGAAAAACCGGTCGGCGTGGGCCTTTTCGAGGTACTCGCTAAACGTGGAATTCTTGACGTCCGCATCCACGGCGACGAGGCGCGGATTCACCGCGGCGATGCGAGCGAGGGCTTTTCCGTAAGCTTCGCGCGTGGCGACTTGTGCGCCGAGGGCATAATCGGGCGGGGAGAGGTGAGGAAAATCAGCCGGAGGAGCGCCGACGGGCCGGGCGTAGGAGCGCGAGTCGGTCTCCACGGGCGGAGGAATGGGCCCGAGTTCGGCGAGGGCGCGCGGGAGATCGTCTTTTGGCACCGTCTTGCCGTGCCAGCCTTCCTTATCGGCGAGAAAGCTGACGCCGTGACCTTTTTCGGTCCTGGCGAGGATGGCCTGCGGGCGGCCGCGCGCGGCGAGTTCGGGGCTGCGAGCGCGATCGACGGCTCGAACGATAGCGGACATATCGTGCCCGTCGATGGAAACGGCGTCCCATCCAGCGGCCTCGAACCGGCGCCGATGTGATTCCACGTCGTGACGATACATGGTGCGCTCGCTCTGGCCGAGCGCGTTCACATCCACGATCGCGGTAAGGTTGTCGAGGCTGTAGTGTGCGGCGAAGGCCGCGGCTTCCCACACATTTCCCTCGGCCATTTCGCCATCGCCGAGCAGGACGTAAACGCGCACACCCTTCTTTTCGAGGCGCTTTGCGGAGAGGGCCATGCCCGCGCCGACGGAAAGGCCCTGTCCGAGCGAGCCGGTGGCGGCGTCCACGCCCGGGATGCGAGGAGTGGGATGGCCTTCGAGCTCGCTGGAAAACTGCCTAAGAGTGGCCAGGCGGCCGACGGGATAAATGCCGGCTTCGGCCTGCGCCGCGTAGAGCAGAGGCGCACCGTGGCCTTTGGAGAGGACGAAACGGTCGGCGTCGGGCGCATCAGGATGGCTGGGGTCGAAGCGCATGGCGTGGAAGAAGAGGACGGAGACGATATCGGCGGCGGAAAGACAAGTGGTGGGATGGCCGGAGCCGGCGTGGGTGGTGGTGACGAGCGAATGGATGCGCAGCAAGCGCGCTTTTTCCCGCAGGGTTTCCAGTGTTCGGTCCATCGGAGAAGGCTGTGGCATGGCAGCCATTCGGTCCTCCCGGCTCCGCGCAGCATTCGAGCAAGCCGCGCACGCTGATCGGTGTCTTGTTGCCTTGCGACGCGCATTCTACTGGACGGAGTGCGAGATTTCCACGGCGTGCCAGTGGAAATTCCGCGGTTCGTGCGGCGCCCAGCGCGCTCGATTCTGCTGGAGGCGCGCCGGAATTGTGGTGAACGCCGCTGCATCTAGGCGAGTAGTGGAACGGCGAGGGCGGCGGGAGGAAACTCGAGCCGGATGGCTCCTTGATGGGCACTGACGGCTGCGCTATTCTGCGGCACAAGAATCGGGCTGCGAAGCTTGGGAATCGGCGGAGCGCAGCATTTTGACGGCTTCCCGATTTTCCGCGATGGGCGGCCTGGTGAGACGGGCCCGGACTTCCAGTTCTTGGGGAAGAAGAACTGGCCGGCAGGAGGTTCCAAGATGAGGCGCTGGTCTTGGTTGTTCGCATTCGGCCTCGTGTTGCTGCTGGCGGCTGCAACCGGGGCACAAACGGCCGGTAACGAGGTAATCGGTTTCTACCGGGTCGAGCAGGTGACGGACCTCGGAAACCAAGTGCGCGTCACGCTGCACATCCGGCTCACAAACCAGAGCACGTCGGAACTTTCCATCACGCAAGTAGCCCTTCGCGATTTGGGGCAGCCCGGAAAACCCGCAGCGAGTGCGGCCTGGGCGCGGCTCGGGCCGGGCGAGGCGACCTCCGTGGACAATCAGTTTGTGATTTCGCGAGCGGAGTATGGGAGATGGAGCCGGGGTGCTCGCCCTGCGCTGCGTGTGACGATCCAGAATTCGCAAGGCCGCTCGCTGATGCGGACGATTTCGCTCCTGCCGCTGCGCCCGCGGAGAGCACAATGAACGCGCGCCGCTCCTGCCTCGCTTTCCTGCTTGCAGCTGTCGCGCTGGCCCTGCTCAGCCCAGGCGTGCGCGCTCAGGTGGGCACCATCACCACTATCGCGGGCGGCGGACCCAATAATCTGCCGAAGCTGTCGGCGAATATCAGCTATATTGCCGGCATCGCGCGCGATCCCAGCGGTAACTTCTATCTCGTCGCTCCCGACAGCACGCGAGTCTTCAAAATCAGCTCCACCGGCAGTCTCACCAGTTTCGCGGGTACAGGAGTCTATGGCTACAGCGGCGATGGAGGGCCGGCCACGAGCGCACAACTCTCGTCACCGGAGGGGGTGGCCGCAGACGCGCTTGGCAATGTTTTTATCGCCGACACCGGCAACGACGTCATCCGCATGGTCAATGCGGCAGGCACGATTTCGACCGTCGCCGGAAATACCACAGACACGTTGTGCGCCAATGCTCTCGATAGCTTGGGAGACGGCTGTCCGGCCACCAGCGCGTACCTCGGCGAGCCTTACGGCGTATTCGTGGACGCCGCCGGCGACATCTTCATCTCCGACGTCTTCGACTACCGCGTCCGCGAAGTGTTCTGCGCCAATACTGCGGTCACCTGCACACCGCCCACAGGCTTCACTGCCGGCGATATTTACACCGTGGCGGGAGGCGCCGCGGCGAACTGCGCCAATGCAACCGACTCCATCGGCGACAACTGTCCAGCCACTGCTGCGATGCTGTACGGTCCCGAAGGCATCTTTGTGGATGGTTCCGGAAACCTTTACATCGCCGATACCGCCAACTTCGTAATCCGCGAGGTTTCTGCCGCGACGGGCATCATCCAGACGATTGCCGGCACACCCAAGAGTATCGGATACAGCGGGGACAACGGTCCCGCCGTCAGCGCACAGCTGTCCTACCCTTACGACGTCTTTGTCGATGGCTCCGGCGACATCTTCATCGCGGATACCGAGAATAGCAGGATTCGGGAGGTCGGCGGGCCTGCGAGCGGCTTTTCCGGCACCATCAAGACGGTTGCGGGCGGGGGAACCGGATGCGCTGCGGAGACCGACAACTACGGCGACGGTTGCCCGGCCACATCCGCGGTTCTCGAATACCCGGAGGGCCTCACGGGTGATTCGACCGGCGATCTCTTCATCGCTGATACCGAGGATCAATTGATCCGCGAGGTTTCCGCCGGCACGATTACGGCCTTCGCCGGCAATGGTTTCCCGGCCTTCAGCGGCGACGGATTTCCGGCGACCGACGGCGCGTTAAACGAGCCGTATGCCGTCTCGGTCGATCAGTCCGGCGACATCTTTATCGCGGACAGCGAGAACCAGATTATTCGCGAGGTGAATGGAAGCACGACGAACCTGAGTACGTTTGCGGGAACCCCCGGCCAGGAGAACGAAGAACTGTGCGATCCGCCCATAACGGGGTCCCAATTCTGCGTTCCCATGGGCGTCCTGGTGGACGCCTTCGGCAATGTTTTCATCGCGGACTCTTATGATGAGCTCGTCTGGGAGGTTCCGGCCGGCAGCAATCAAATCAACATCGTTGCGGGCCTGAACGACGAAGAGATTTGCAACGATACTACTTTGGGCGACGGCTGCCCCGCCACAATGGCTGTGCTCAGCACGCCGGAAGGTCTGGCCATTGATAGCGCCGGTAACCTCTACATTGCGGATTCTCGCGACGACGTGATTCGCGTAGTGTACTGCGTCAATCCCGCTCTCACGTGTACGCCGCCTACCGGCT
>JASHSV010000289.1 GCA_030038535.1 Candidatus Acidiferrales bacterium | reverse complement strand
GCCGAGCATTTTCCAGGCGTGGGCGCGGTCTTCGGCGAGGCGAGCGTGGAATTCGACGGCCATGACGGCGGCGCCCTTTTCAAACGGGCTGTGGCGTTCGGCGAGGTCGAAGGCATCGAGAGCCTGCTGGGGAGAATTGAGGACGAGATAGATCTGGCCGAGGACGCGGTATCGGTCGTAGTCGTGGGAGGAGAGAGCGGCGGAGTGTTCCAGACAATCGGCGGCTTCGAGGTAGCGATGCTGGGAGCCGTAGAGGCGGCCGAGAGCGAGCCAGGCGGCGTCGGTGGGGACGAGAGCGAGCGAGGCACGGTATTCGCGTTCGGCATCGGCGGGGTGGCCGGTGGCTTCGAAGAACTGGCCGCGGATGAGATGGAGATTCGGGTCGCCAGGAAAGAGCGCCTCAGCGCGATCGAGAGCGGCGGCGGCTTCCGAGTCGCGAGAGAGGACGTAGAAGACAGAGCCAGCATTGGCAAAGAACTCGTAGAGAAAGACGCGGTCGCTTCCGGCGTCAGAGGAGACAGGGGGAGTGAGGGGAGCGGTGCGGCAATCGAGCGCGAGGCGGCGGAGCCAGGGGTCATTTTCGGGGCGGAGGCGGAGAAAGATGACGGAGACCTCGTCGAGGTAGATGGGCTTCCATTTCTGACTGGAACAGAAAGCGGCGAGGGGAGCGTTTTGGAGCTGGCCGTAACGCGCGAGAGAGAAGAAGACAAGGTTGATGTTGCGCTGGGCGACCTCGGCGTCCCAATCGGGCGAATCGGGCGGCGTGACCATAAGATGGTTCTTGTGGAGCAGGACGTCCATGCCGAATGGAATGTAGCGGGCATCGAGGTAGTCCAAGTATTCGGGTCCGAGGCGCCAGGCGAGGTAGCCGCCGAGGTCGAAATCGTTGAAGAGGTTGCCCGGGATTTTTTCGCGGCGAAGAAACTCGGTGGCGCGTTCGGGATACAACCAGGAGGGGCCGGCGCCGAACAACGAGACCTCTCCTTTGACGATGTAGAGGCGGTTCGAGACGAGGTCGTAGCAGCGCAGGCCGACCAGAAGCGCGGCGCAGGCGAGGACGGCAAGCTGGGATTCGCGGCGAGCAAGGAAGGCGCGCAGGGAATGAAGCCAGCCGGGAGCCGCCGTGTCTCCTTCGGCAGCGATTACGGCTGGGAGTGAGCCGGCGATCGCGACGACGAGGATGGCGAAGAGCACTTGGAAGCGGAGATGGACCAGCGAGAGCCAGGCACCGCCGGCCAGCAGGACCGCGGGGCCCAAACGCCTGCGGCCGAGAGCGACGAGGGCGGCGATCAGGGCGATAAGCAAGAGCCACCAATCGGCGCTGGCCGGGTCGCGCGGATGGAAGGCCTGTTGGAGCACGGCGAGGCTGACCTTTACGGGCGCCCACCAGCCGATAAAGGAGCCGTACAACTGGATGGCCTGGTTCTGACGCCACTGCGCGAGGTACATGCGATAGCCCCAGGGATTCACGAGCGTGGTGAGCAAGGTGAGCGCGCACCAGGGAAGGGCGCGGCGCAGGCGGGCGAGAGCGGCAGAGCGCGCGGAGGCGAAGGGAAGTTCGAGTAATTCGAGCAGGACATAGCCGGCAAGAAGGGCCAGGCCGGCCGCAAAACCGGTGTGGCAATTCACCCAGAACACCATCAGGACGGGGAGAAGCCAGAGCGGGGCGCGCTCGCCGCGGAAGTGACGCCAGAGAATCAAGAAGGATGCAGTGAAGAAAAGCGTGGTGAAAACTTCCGAACGGGCTTCTGTGCCGTAGGAAATTGCGGGCACGGCGAGGATGGCAAGCAGGGCCGAGAGCCGGCCGCGGCCGAGGAGCAGAAGAGCGACGGTGGCAAGGCAGGCCAGGGCGTTGAGCCAGGAAAGCGCAGCCCAGCCGCCGAGTTGCCAGAGAGAGTAGAGCAGAATGCCGGAGCCGGGAGGATAAATCCACTCGTTACCGCGCGCGGTGGAGGAGAGCACGTCGGTGGAAGGGATGGAGTGGTGCTGGACGATGTAACGTCCGGTGGCGAGCTGCCAGCCGAGGTCGTAATCGGAGACGGTTTTGAGTCCCGCGAGAAGCGCGTAAAAGAGGGCGAGAGCGATGAGGGCGGCACGGATGGGGTCGCGAGGCATTGAGATTTCATTGTGAAGGCGGGAGAAGGCGGACGGGAAGAGAAAAGGGAAGGAGAGGAGTGACATCGAAAGCACCAAGGAGCCGCATAGGGGAAGAAGACAGAAATGCAGCCTGCCGGAGGCGTACAGAGACGGGCGACAATCGAGCAAGAAGCGCGGGCAAGAGTGCCCGCGCTACTCAGGGTTGTACGTTGGTGACTCCCTCGGCGCCGGGCTTGGGGAAATGTTTTTCGTACCAGGCGATGGAGCGGTCGATCAGATCGATGTTGTGCTTCGTTTCGGCCAGACCGTGGCCTTCGCGGGGGTAGCGAAGAAAGACGGTTTCGACGCCGACGTCCTTCAAAGCGATGAAGAACTGCTCGGCTTCGGCGATGGGCACATCGTTATCGTTTTCGCCGTGGACGATCATGGTCGGCGTGTGGACGGCGGCGACGTGCTTGAGGGCGGAGCGTTCCCAGGCCAGGTCCATGAGATTGCCCTGGTGGAGGAACTGGCCGAACTCCATTTCCTCGTATTGATTGTAGTAGGTCATGTAGTTGTAGCTGATGAGGTTGACGATGCCGGCGAGCGGGATAGCGGCTTTGAATTCGCTGGTCTGGGTGATGAGCCATTCGGTGAGCTGGCCGCCGTAGCTGCCTCCTTCGATGCCCATGCGTTCGCGGTCGATCCAGAGGTAGCGGCGGACGGCAGCACTCACGCCGTAGAGAACATCCTGAGCTTCGTATCCGTTCTGATCGCCGAAGACGGCGTCGGCGAATTTCTGACCGTAACCGGTTGAGCCCCGGAAGTTCACGTTGAGGACAGCCCAGCCGTGCGCGGCGTACACCTGATTCTTGAAACTGAAGGCGGGGCCGTTCTGGCCGTGCGGGCCGCCGTGGATGCTGACGATGAGCGCGTGCCGCGAGGTTGCCGTCATGCCGACCGGTTTGGTGAGGAAGGCCTCGATTTCGAACTTGTTGTCGTTGCTGACGAAGGTGAAGGCTTCGACATCACCCAGTTGCTTGCCGGCGAGGATTTCCGAGTTCAGGTCGGTGAGCTTGCGGGGTTCGCCGCCGGCAGACCGGAGATAGAGTTCGCCGAGGTCACGCGGAGTGGAGAAGGAGTAGGCCACGGCACCTGCCGGGCCTGTAGACCAGGAGCCGACAGAGCCGGGAGCTGTGACAACGTATTCGGAGGCGCCGGTAGAGACATCGAGGCGGACCAGGCGGACGCTTCCATGCTCCTGTAACGTGAAAAAGACGTATTTTCCATCGGGCGACCATTGGGGATGTCCCTGCCGGTTGTCGAAGGGTGCGCCGATTTCCCGGCGACCGGAGCCGTCGGCGTTCGTCAGCCAGACGTGGGTATCTTCCATGGTCGTTTCGCGATCCGTGAGGCCGCGGCGCGTGGCGGAATAGACGATTTGTTTTCCGTCGGGCGACCAACGGGGCGCGTATTCGCTCGATTCGGTGGCGGTGATGCGCCGGATGGCACCCGAGGAAAGGTTGAGAGCGAAAACGTCGTAGTTAAAGAATTCGTCGGAGTTCGGCTCGCGGTTGGAGACAAACAGGAGTTCGGAGCCGTCGGGCGACCAGTCGATGGAGTGCTCGTCGGTGCTGCCGTCGGTGAGCTGGCGGACCTGGCGGGAGGCGACCTCCACAACGAACAGGTGCAAACGGCGATTGTCGTTGAAGCGAGTCATGCCTTCGCCGGCGGTCGGTTTATAGAGGTAGCGGGTGATGACGACCGGGTCGCCGGTGGCGTCGGCTGTTTCCGGGCCGGGAGTGGAGGAAACGAAAGCGAGGCGTTTGCTGTCGGGCGACCAGACGAGGTTTGCGCCCTGTCCCGGGAGCGGGGAGTTGGAGCCGGAGACTTTGGTGAGGAAGACGGCGCTGGAGCCGTCGGAGTGCGCGACCCAGAGCCCGGATTGGTCCTCCTCGCCGCCGAAATAGGCGAGGAGTTTGCCGTCTGGCGACCAGAGAGGTCCGGAGGCACGATCCTTCTCGCTGCCGAGGCGCGCGGATTTGCCCGTGGCGACGTCGAGGAGCCAGATTTGTGAGTAGGGGCGCCCCGGGCGGTCGCGGAGAACTACCGTGTAGGCTATGCGTTGGCCGTCCGGTGAGAAGGCGACGGCGCCGACGTTGCGCAGGCGAGAGAGGTCTGCGCTCTGGAGGCCTTGTGCGGAAGCAGGCCCGAGCACGAGAAAGCAAGAGAACAGGAGGAGGGCGAACATCGGGTATGCGAGTTTAGCGATTGAGCAGTTTGAGTGCATGGTGTTCCCCCGGAATGTTGACGTGGCTGAAGCGCGAGGAATGCTAGGCTGGCCGAAGTTGCGGGTCAATGATTTCGACGGGGGTCACGCGAGCAAGGGTAAAGACAGGCACGAGCAGGGGGAGCGCGGCTCGTCCCGTGTCCCGAAGCTTCCGGACCTGATCGGGAGGCTGCACCAGAGAGCGGGGAAGCGTCTTGCAATTCCGAATCGCCTTAGTATGATAGGCCGTTCGTTCAAAGGAATTGACCCGGGAGAGACTGCTTGCGGCGCAGGCAATCCCGAGGCACTGGGATGCCGGCGCGCCGGATGGGGGGAGGATGGCGGAACGATCAGGCGAGCGCGGTTCAGCGGCAATAGCGGCAGCGTTGGCAATCTTCCTGGTACTGTTCGTCGGCATCACCCTCTACTTCTTCCTTGCAAAAACCTGGTGGTACCCCCCGCCGATCAACGATTTCGGACGGGAAATCGACGCACAATTCACGCGCACGTTCATCATCACCGCAATCGTCTTCGTGGCCTCGCAATTGGGACTGGCGTGGGCGGTATGGCGATTCCGGTCGAGGGGCGGGCGTGCTAGCCACTTTGAGGGCAACAACACGATGGAGGCCCTCTGGACGACGGCGACGATCGTGCTGTTCGTGGGGCTGGGGCTCTTCGGGCGCGCGGCGTGGGCGCAACTGCACTTCAACAGCATTCCCTCCGACGCGATGGTGATTGAAGTGACGGGAAAACAGTTCAACTGGATTTTCCGGTATCCGGGCGCGGACGGCGTGTTCGGGCGCACCGCGGCGGAATTTGTGGACGAGACGAACCCGGTGGGAATCGATCCGAAAGATCCTGCGGGGCAGGACGACGTGGTGACGCTGACGCTGGGCGTGCCGGTAGGACGCGAGATCAAGCTCGTCGAAAAATCGCAGGACGTTACGCACGGGTTTTTCGTCCGCGAGCTGCGGCTGAAACAGGACGCGCTGCCGGGGATGGCGATTCCGGTGCACTTCCACATCGATCCCGACAAGGTGGGGGAGTATGAGATCGCCTGCACGCAATTGTGCGGGTCAGGACATCACCGCATGCGGGCGACGCTGAAGGCGATGACGGAAGCGGACTTCGAGAAGTGGCTGGCCAACGAGAAAGCGCAGTGAGCAGCGGGCGGGGAGCGGGAATGAGGGGAGGGCATTGATGGGCGCACACGCCGGCGTGGCGCATGTTCACGCGCCACCGTCAGGATTCATCCGGAAATACATCTTCAGCAAAGACCACAAAGTGATCGGGATCCAGTACTGGCTGCTCGCGGTGGTGGCGGTATTCACGGGAATGGCGCTCTCGCTCCTGATGCGGATCCATCTGGTGTGGCCGAACGCGAAGATACCGGGATTCGGCGACTTTACGCCGGAACAGTATCTGGCGCTGATGACCA
>JASHSV010000288.1 GCA_030038535.1 Candidatus Acidiferrales bacterium | reverse complement strand
CGAAAATCAGCCCGGCCGCAATTTTGTCGCGATCATCGACGCAAGCCTCTGGCGCGCGCGCTTTTCCGCCGACCCCGCCATCCTCGGCCGCAAGATCCGCATCAACGATGAGCTCTACACCATCATCGCCGTTCTGCCCGACGCGATTCCTGGCTGGACAGAGTCGCGCCGTATCGACGTGTGGACTCCCTTCGCCCCGGAGGGCATCTGGACGGAATCCTCCCGTGCCCATCAGGACTTCGCCGCACTCGGTCGCCTCAAGCCGGGAGTTTCCCTCGAGCAGGCTCAGGCGGATCTCGCCGCAATTGCCGAACGCCTCGCTGCCGCTCATCCGGTCGACCGCGGCATCACCCTGTCCGTTCGCCCGTTGGCCGATACGCGCATCGGCACGCTCGGTCCTGTGCTGCGCCTGCTCGTCGGCGCGGTCGGCCTGATTCTGCTCATTGCCTGCGCCAATCTCGCCAATCTGCTTCTGGCCCGGAATGCGGCACGCCAGCGGGAATTCGCCGTGCGCGCCGCTCTGGGGGCGGGCCGCGCAGGACTTGTCCGGCGGTTGCTCGCCGAAGCTTTCCTGCTCTCGCTTCTCGGCTGCCTGGCTGGATTGGCGTTCGCGGAGCTCGGCCGCAATGTGCTCACGCAAAGCCATCTCGCGAACCTGGTGCAGCTCGAGGTCGTGGAAGTTGACTCCCGCGTCCTGGTATTTGCGCTGCTCGCATCCCTGGGCACCACCGTTTTGTTCGGCCTGGGGCCGGCGCTCACTGCCACGCGCTTCGATTTGATCAACGCCCTGAAGGAAGGCGGCCGCCCAGGAGCCTCCGCGCCTCGTCACCAGCGCATGCGCCGCGCTCTGGTGTCCGTGGAAATCGGCCTGTGCTTGATGCTCCTGGTGAGCGCCGGACTGCTGTTGCAAAGCATGCTCCGGCTCCAGGCTCAGGAACTTGGAATCCGCCAGGACCACCTTCTCAAAGGTCACTTCTATGTTCCGCCCGTGCGTTATCCCGATTCCGGCGCCATCACCCGGTTCTGCGACGCGTTCAGCAACCAAGTCCGCGGCATTCCCGGCGTCGCGGACGCCTCCGTCACCACGATCTACCCTCCACGTGAGCGCTGGACGCAGCCGCTCGTAATCCCAGGCCGCGCGGGGCAGCGCATTGAAGATGGCCCCTATTCCACTTTTGGTGTGGCGGACGCTCATTTGCTGCGAACCCTGGGAATCCCCCTTCTTCGCGGCAGGGACTTCTCCGAATCCGATCTGGCCTCGAGCGCTCCCGTGGCTCTCATCACCAACGAGTTCAGCCGCCGCTACTTCTCAGATCGAAACCCCATCGGCGTCCAGATCCACATCGGCCCGCCGCCTGGAGTTTTAAGCGTGTCGCCCGGCAGCACCACCTGGGACTCCTCAGACGTCGAGATTATCGGAGTCATCGGCGATATTCGGACCGACGGCCTCGCCGCGCCTCCCGAGCCGCTCATCGCCGTGCTCTACTCGCAACAGCCGATTGTCAATTACGGCTTCAAGGATATCCTCGTCCGCACTTCGGTCGAGCCGCATACCGTCGTGCCGGAGATTCGCCGCCATCTTCACGAGCTCGATTCCGGAATGCCTTTTGCGGAGGTCCAGACCTTCGAGGAATTGATCTCGGATCAAACGAGCAGCCAGCGGCTCACCTCGTTTCTGCTGACGCTATTTGCCGGCATGGGGCTGGCGCTCGCGGTGGTGGGAATTTACGGCGTGGTGTCCTATCTCGTCGCGCAGCGCACCCGTGAACTGGCGGTGCGTCTGGCGCTGGGCGCGACTCCCGAAGAGGTTTTGCGGCTCGTCGTGCGCGAAGGCCTGAATATGGCCCTGCTGGGGGGCGCGCTTGGGATTCTCGGCGCGTGGTCCGCGCGCCAGCTCACCGGCAAAATGCTGTTCGGAATTTCACCGCTCGACCCACTGACTCTCGCGTCTGTGACGGTGATTCTAGTGGCAGTAACTGCCGCGGCGAGCTATCTGCCCGCGGCCCGGGCAGCAAGACTGGATCCCACCGAGGCGCTGAGGGCCGAGTAGACGGCTGGGGTGAGGCCCCAGTGGCGCAGCAACTCCTGCTCCGAATCAATCCTTCGGTACCAGCTTCCAGCCTGGGTCGGGGTTGTATTCCTTCATGGTCGACGCAATCTCCGCCGTCTTCGGACCGAAATTTTTCTCATACACGCGCCCCTGCGTGTTGATGATAAACGTCATCACGCCGGAGTTTCCCCATTCCGCCGGATAGGCCACCAGCGCAAACCCAGCGATCATGTGACCGTTGATGAGATAGCTGAACGCCCCGCCCGGCGCGCTGGAGCCCTGCCGCGTCAGAATCTTGAAGTAGTATCCGTGATACGGCGAGTGCGAACGCGCTGCTTCTTCCGCCGCCGGGCCGCCCTTCGCGCCGGTCGAGGCCGGTTTTACCGAAGCCTGCTGGCTCGCGCTGCCGGCGCCGTAGCCTTCCGCGCGCGCCGCGGCCACCAGCGGGCCGAGCGGGCTGGGGTCTTCGCCGGGAGCCGTTTCCCAGTACAGCCCGTCGTGCATCCCCGGCGTGCTGATGAATTTCTGAGCGTATTCGGCGAGCCCCTCTTCGCTGTGCAGGCCGCCCTGGCTGAAATACTCCCATTGCGCGATGGCATATGCCCGCGCCGTCATGATGGCAGAGAGCTCATTCGAGCCGATCCTGCGGTTCAGGATTTCCTGCAAACCGGCGGCCGTGTCGAATCGCCACTTGTCTCCGTCCTTCACGATCGGCACAGGAAACGGAAACTGGCGCAGTCCGATCACCAGCGTGTATTTGTCGTCGCTCGCCTTGTTCAGCGTGCATCCCTCCTGCACGTGGAGCGCAAAGCGTTCCCCATGGTGTTTGTCCTGTACGGGATCGCCCGACTTCATCTTCTCCTGGTCCGGGCCGAAGATTATGGCCAGCGCGGCATCGTCCTTTGCCGTGGCCGCGGCCACCAGCGCGTCGCGGGCATCTTCGGGGCTGGCAAACAGCTTCCCCTTCGCGGCCGGTTTCGGTGTCTCCGCCTTCTGCGGCGCGGCCGTGGTTTTCTTTGCCGTCGCCGCGGGAGCCGCCGGCTGTTGCGCGGCCATCATCCCGGGCGTCAGCGATCCAGCCAGGAGAGCGAATGCCAGCGCGCGGGGCGCTACGCTGACGGTGAATTTGATTTTCATGGCCGCCCCCTTCCGCCCGAAGAACGCGAGGGTGGCGGGGATGATTTCGGCGCCGGCGCCGGCCGATTCATCTGCTGCACGCTGGACTGGCCGCGCGCGCTCGTCTGTGCCGGAGAGAAGCTGCCGCGTTCCACGTTATACGCCGAGGATTCGCTCGGGCGCGCGGCCGGTTGGGCTTGCTGCGCGGGCGGCCGCGCCGTTTCTTCCGTCGCTGGTCTCCCCTGCCCCTGCATGGTCATTTGCGGGCCGTTGCCTTCGCGTCCGCGGAAGTCCTGGATGCGCGCATCGTTCATATTGATGTTGCGCTGGACGATTTGATTGGTCGCGGCGCCCCCCGGGCGCGCGCCTCCCGCAGCAAATCCGCCTGCGTGAGCGCCAAGGTTAACCCCGCCGTGCACGGAGTTATACACGCGGAGGTTGGAGTAAACCACGGGCCGCCGGATCACGTCGCGGTTCACCACCACGGTTCGGAATCGGTCGTTCACATACACATTCGAGATGCGCACAAACGGCCGCGCCCGTACCGCCCACGGCGGCAGCACGCCCACAGCGCCCCAGCCGAAGTAGTAGATTCCAGG
>JASHSV010000287.1 GCA_030038535.1 Candidatus Acidiferrales bacterium | reverse complement strand
GCGACCTCCACTCTCTGACCGCCCGCACGGACTTGGGCGAACACACGGCCGGGGCTCTGCGCGATCTGTTCATCCGTGCCGCTCGTTCTTAGCCACGCGCGCACTTTCGGCGCGCGCGAGACCCCGGTAGAATCTCAATATGAAGCAGAAGCTCTATCAGACGGTCGACGCCGCCGTCGCCGACGTTCCTTCGGGCGCGCGTATTTTCTTCGGCGGATTCGGTGGCGCAGGCTTTCCAAACAATCTGATCCAAGCGCTCGACCGCCAGGGGGCAAGCGGGCTGACCGCGATCACCAACAACTGCGGATCGGGAGACGGCGAGCTGGGCATTCTGTTTAAACACGGCCGCATCCGCAGCGTGATCGCTTCCTTCCCGGGGCCCCATGCGCGGCATTTTCAGGAGCTCTACACGGCGGGAAAGATTTCGCTCGAGCTCGTTCCTCAGGGGATCCTCTGTGAACGCATCCGCGCCGCGGGAGCGGGCATCTACGGGTTTTACGCGGCCGTGGGCGCGGGCACCGCAGTGGCGGAAGGACGCGAAGAGCGGGTGTTCGGCGGACGCCGCACCGTCTTTTACGAGCCGCTGGCCGCCGAGTTCGCTTTTATCAAAGCCTGGAAAGCCGACGAGCTGGGCAATCTGATCTACCGGAAGACGGCCCGAAATTTCAATCCGCTGATGGCCGTGGCAGCGAAAACCACGATTGTTGAGGTGGAAGAAGTCGTGCCCGTAGGCTCGATCGATCCTGAAGCTGTCGTCACTCCCTTCGTGTTTGTCCATCGCATCGTGCGGGCGAAAGGCATTCACAATGTCGTCAAAGCCTAAGCTGACGCGTGAGCAGGTGGCCGCCCGCGCCGCGCTCGAACTGCACGACGGTGATTGCGTAAACCTGGGCTGGGGAATTCCCAATCTCGTCTCTAATTTCGTTCCTTCAGAAATTACCGTGTTTTTCCACAGCGAAAACGGGATCCTGGGCATGGGGCCGCGCGCCAAAGCGGGCGAAGAGGACTACGACGTGGTGGACGCCATGAAAGTGCCCGTCACGGTGATTCCCGGCGCGTCCTATTTCGACCAGGGGACAGCGCATTTGATGGCGCGCGGAGGCCATCTGGACGTCAGCATGTTGGGCGGACTGCAGGTGGCGGAGAACGGGGACTTCGCCAATTGGAAGATTCCGGGGACAAAAGGCTCCGGCGGGATCGGCGGGGCAATGGACATTGCCACGGGCGCGCGCCGGTTGATTGTGTGCATGGAACACGTCACCAAGGAGGGCGCGCCCAAGCTGGTCCGCCGCTGCACCTATCCGCTCACCGCGCTGGCCTGCGTGCATCGCGTGGTCACCGATCTCGCCGTAGTGGACGTGACTCCTGAAGGCTTCCTCCTGCAAGAGGTCGCTCCGGGCTGGACTCCGCAGGAGGTGCAGCAACATACCGAAGCGCGATTCATCGTCCGCGGCGACGTGCCGGAGATCAAGCGGTCTGGACGATAACGGATCGGGGAGACGCTGCAAATTCGCAGGGAAACCAGCAAGGGTCGGGATTATTCCACGTGGCACATGACTCGCTTCGCGTACTGAACGAACAGATTGTGGCATGCCGCAGGTGCCCGCGGCTGGTGGCGCACCGCGAGACGGTCGCCCGCGTGAAGCGCCGCGCCTTCCGCCACGAAGAGTATTGGGGGCGGCCGGTTCCCGGCTTCGGAGATCCTCGCGCGCAGCTCCTGATCATCGGCCTGGCCCCCGCCGCCCACGGCGCCAATCGCACTGGACGGATGTTCACCGGCGATCGCTCCGGCGACTTTCTTTATGCCAGGCTGCATGAAGCCGGCTTCGCGAACCAAGGCAGTTCGCGGCGCCGGGATGATGGACTCAAACTGAAGGACGCTTACATCACAGCCACAGTCCGGTGCGCGCCGCCGGGAAACAAACCTCTGCCAGCTGAGCTCGCAAATTGCCGGCCGTATTTAGAAGCTGAGCTGGTCCACTTCCAGCCCCGAGCGGTGCTGGCACTAGGGAAGATCGCGTTCGATGGTTATTTGAAATTGCTGCGCAGCCGCGAAAAGCTGCCCGGAACGGCCCGCTTTGCTTTCCGCCACGGCGCAAGCTATCCCTTGCCTGTACTTGGCGGTCAGCCTGCGTCCTGCCTTTTCGCTGCCTATCATCCCAGCCAGCAAAACACGCAGACGGGCCGGGTCACTCCCGCCATGTATCGCCGCGTGCTCCGGAAAATTCGCCGCTTCCTCAGAACGTAAGCCGCAGCGCTAGCTGCAGGATGCGCGAGGAAGGTGAGGGTGAGTAGGAACCGTCAGTGTAGTTGAACGCGATATTGGTAATTTGCCCGAACAATGGGCTGAAAATGTTCGTATTCGGCTGGGCGAACTCCGTGTGATTGAGAATGTTAAACGCTTCCGCACGGAATTCCAGCTTCACTTGTTCGGTGATCGCCGTCGTCTTGGATAGCGTCATATCAAGATTCGTGCGGTGCGGCCCATAGAAAAAATTCCGAGGCGAGCCATAAGGATCCGCCGCCGTGGGCATGTCCGTCACATAGGCAAAGTCGTTCGGGTTGAAATAGTAGTTTCCGGGGATGCCGTTAATCGTGGCCGAGTGCTTGGGATCGTACGTTTGTATGCTGGTGATTCCGGCGGCCAATGGCGTGTTCGCTAAGTATCCATCGCCGGCCCCGGAGGGTCCCGGCAGAGCGGGATTGCCCGAAAGCTGGGCGCTCACATCGACGGGGAAACCGGTGCGCCAAGTCAGAATGGGACGCAGGCTCCATCCGCTGGTCAAACGCTTCGGCCCGTCGCTCCACATCTGGTCGAAGGGCAGGTCCCAGTCGCCGCTGAGCACGAGCCGGTTCGCGAGATCGAAATCGGACGGGCCACGTAGCGCGCCGATATCGAAAGTAGGAACCTGGGAAGACCGGTTGCGGAAGCCCGAGGCATTGTCGATGGTGCGGCCGTACGTGTAGCCGAGCGTGAAGTAGGTGGTTCCAATGTGACGGTTGTTGCTCAGCCGCTTGGTCAGCGAAGCTTCCAGGCTGTTGTAGCTTGCAAAGCTGATGTTGGCAAACTCGGGCTC
>JASHSV010000286.1 GCA_030038535.1 Candidatus Acidiferrales bacterium | reverse complement strand
CTTCCCGCGGGAACCTGCAGGACTCACCCACCGTTGCGGATTATCTCTGGCACTGTTAGAGGCTCTCATTCTATGACCATATATATAGGCCCGGATCAAGTCTTGCCTCTTTCCGGCATTCTCGGCACGGCAATCGGCCTGGCCCTGATGTTTTGGGGAAAGCTCCTGGAAATCTTCCGAAAGTTGACCGGCCGTTCCTCGCCCAAAGATACAGAGAAACCCTGAAGGGCGCGGGGTTTTCGGTCCCGCTTGCTTCGATGGCGGGGGCCGCTGGTTGAGTTGGCAGGCCCCACCCGGGCGCTTCCCGAGGGGCATGCGGACGCGTCCGGCTGGCCAATCCGGAAGGTCGCAGGGCGACCAAAAGAGTTCCGCAAGTGAAGAAACGAGCAGTCGTGATCGGCTTGGACGGCCTCGAACCTTCCATAGTCGAAGCCATGATGGAGCGTGGCGAACTGCCCACCTTCTCGCGGCTTCGTCAAATGGGTTGTTACTCCCGGCTGGCCACCACGTATCCCGCGCAGACTCCCGTTGCGTGGTCTTCCTTCTCCACAGGCACAAATCCGGGCGGCCACGGAGTTTTCGATTTCGTTGCGCGCGACCCATCCACCTATCTCGCTGATTTCGCGCTCACTCGATTCGAAAAGCCGAAGAACATGTTTCTGCCTCCACGAGTCCAGAACCAGCGCCGAGGCCAGCCGTTCTGGAACCTGCTGGCCGCCGCGGGGATTCCGGCCGTCGTTCTGCGCTGCCCGTGCACGTTTCCGCCCGACGAGATGCGTGGGCGCATGCTCTCCGGCGTGGGCGTGCCGGACCTGCGCGGAAGTCAGGGAACGGGCACGTTCTACACGCAGCAACCGGGCGCACAGGCAAAAGAGAGCGAGCAGCTCGTGCGGCTGGAGGGTGCGGGCGATTCCTTTGCCACGCATCTGGTTGGCCCACGCAACACGCGGGAAAAGCCGCCCGTGGACTCGCACGCGGAGATCCGCCTGGAGGTGGACCGCGCCGCGGGGCGGGTGCGCATCCACACGGGCGGCACGCCTGCGGCGGTCGAACTCGCGCGCGGGGAATGGAGTCCGTGGGTGCGCGTGAAGTTCCGGATTTCCGCGCTGCAATCCGTTCACGGCCAGGTGCGTTTTTACCTCTGTGCCCTTGCGCCTCACCTGGAGTTCTACGTCTCGCCCGCGAATTTCGACCCGGCGGCTCCGCTCTTCCCTGTCTCCGCGCCCGCTGGATACGCCAAGGAATTGGCCGGGGAGATCGGCACGTTCGCCACACTCGGAATGGCGGAAGACCACACCGCGCTGAACAACGGCCGCATTGACGAAGCCGGATATCTGGCGCAGTGCGCGCTTGTACTCACCGAGCGCGAACGCATGATGGACCACGAACTGGCGCGGCTTGGTGAAGGCTTGTTCTTTGTGGTGTTCGACACGCCCGACCGCGTGCAGCACATGTTCTGGCGATTCCGCGATATCCGCCATCCATTTCACAATCCGGATGCCACTCGCGAATTCGCCCGTCAGATTGAGGAACATTACCGGCATTACGACGGAGTGGTGGCGCGCGTGCTGGAATACGCCGATTCGGAAACGCTGCTCGTGGTGCTCTCCGACCACGGTTTCGGGACGTTCCGCCGGGCCGTGCACCTGAACACGTGGTTGTGGGAGAAAGGCCTGCTCGCGCTGAAGGGCGCTCACAAACCGGACGAGGAGCTGGGCGACGGCTTCTCGCAGGTGGACTGGTCCAGAACGCGCGCGTATGCCCTGGGTCTTTCCGGAATCTATCTGAACAAGCGCGGGCGCGAACGCGACGGCATCGTGGGCGAGAACGGCGACGCGGAGCGGGTCCGCGGCGAAATCGTCACGGGGCTCACCGGACTGGCCGATTCCGCCGCGTCGTCGACAGCCATCCACAGCGTTTCGCGCGCCGAGCAGATTTATTCGGGCGCGTACGCGGGCGAAGCGCCCGATCTCGTGGTGAACTATGCGCCCGGTTACCGCGTGTCCTGGCAGACCGCGCTGGGCGGCATGCCGCACGGGATTTTTGAAGACAACCTGCGGCGATGGAGCGGCGATCACATCATCAACCCGCTTGCCGTGCCCGGGATTCTGCTGATGAACCACGCCGCGGTTCGCGACGGGGCGGATATCCGTGACCTTGCACCGACGATCCTCGCCCACTTCGGCGTTGCGCCGCACCCGGCGATGGAAGGAAAATCGCTGCTCGCCTGAGACGGGCGCGCCTGCGGCTGGAGCCGAACGATGAAAATTTGCATCCTGGGGCTGGACTGCTGCGCGCCCGAAATTATCTTCCACGACGAACGGCTCACGAACATTCGTCGGCTGATGGATGCGGGCGTGTGGGGACCGCTGGAAAGCGTCATCCCGCCCATCACAGTGCCCGCGTGGATGTGCATGTCCACCAGCCAGGATCCGGGGTCGCTGGGCGTGTACGGCTTCCGGAACCGCACGGATCATTCCTATAGCGGACTCGGTTTCGCCAATTCCAAATCCATCACGGCCTTCGCCATGTGGGACCAGGTGGCGCGAGAGGGGAAAAAATCCATCCTCGTCGGCGTGCCGCCCGGATACCCGCCGAGAAAAATCAACGGCATCAGCGTGGGCTGCTTTCTGACGCCCGATACGGTGAAGGACGAGTTCACGCACCCGTCGGAAATCAAACAGAAACTGCACGAGCTGACCGGCCGCTACGAAGTGGACGTTGAGGGCTTCCGGACCGACAAGAAAGACTGGCTGAAGAACGCCATTTTCGAGATGAGCCGCAAGCAGTGGACCGCGGTGAAATGGCTGCTCCGGAACCAGGCCTGGGACTATTTTCATTACGTGGACATCGGCATGGACCGCGTCCACCACGGCTTCTGGGACAGCTACGACCCGAAGCACGTCCAGCACGTGCCCGGCAATCCATTCCAGAATGTGATCCCCGAGTATTACCAGTGGATTGATTCGCAGGTAGGCGAAGTCCTGGAAATGCTCGACGGCGAGACCATCTTGCTGCTGGTGAGCGACCACGGGGCCCGGCGGCTGGATGGCGGCTTTGTGGTAAACGAATGGCTCGTGCGAGAGGGATTGCTGGTGCTCGACGAACTGCCAACGCAGGTCACTCCGCTGGCCAAACTCAAGGTCAACTGGGCGAAGACAAAGGTTTGGAGCGAAGGCGGCTACTACGCGCGCGTGTTCCTGAACGTCCAGGGCCGCGAGCCGCAGGGCGTGATTCCCCAGGCCGAGTACGAACGGTTCCGCGACGAGCTGAAGGCGAAGTTCGAGGCTCTGGAGGACGATAAGGGTAAGCCGCTCGGAACGCTCGTCTTCAAGCCCGAAGAAATCTACAAACAGGTTCGTAACGTCGCGCCAGACCTGGTGGTCCATTTCGGCGCTCTAGCCTGGCGGTCCATCGGCGGCGTGGGCTACGGCCGGCTGCATGTGCAGGAGAACGATACCGGGCCGGACGCGTGTAATCATGCGCAGTTCGGCATGTTTCTGCTCGCTGCTCCGAACTGCCCGCTGCACGGCGAATACACGGGTGCGAAGCTGCTCGACATCGCCCCGACGCTGCTCGATCTCGCGGGTTACGAAATCCCGCCCTCCATGCAGGGCCGTTCGCTAGTGGCCGGCGCGGGGAAAAAAGGGCCCGGCATCGACCCGGAAAGCGAAAAGATTGTTCATGACCGGCTGGCCGGCCTCGGATACGTTTAGCACGGGATCGATGCAGGATTTGCTTCGGAACCACTAGTCCAAGACCGGTTCCACGCCCCAGATTTCCTTGGCGTATTCCGAGACGGTGCGATCGCTCGTGAACTTCCCCATTCTCGCGACGGTGAGGATCGTTTTTTTCGCCCAGCCTGCACGGTCGGTGTAATCCTTCGCGGCGCGCTCCTGCGCGGCCACGTACGAAGAGAAATCGGCGAGGTGAAAATAAGGATCCCCGCCGTCCACCAGCGAACGGAACAGCGGCTGAAACAGCCCGGGCTCGAATGGGCAGAAAAGGTTGCCGCCGAGCGCGTCCAGCACGCGGCGGATTGCCGCATCCTTTTCGTAGAGCTCGCGAGGCCGGTAGCTGCCGGCGCGGCGATAGGCTTCGATCTGCTCGGCGGTCAGCCCGAAGATGTACATATTCTCCGCGCCCACTTCCTCCAAAATCTCGATGTTCGCGCCGTCCAGCGTGCCGATGGTGAGCGCGCCGTTCATGGCCAGTTTCATGTTGCCGGTGCCGCTGGCTTCCATCCCGGCGGTGGATATCTGCTCGCTCAGGTCGGCTGCGGGCATAATCCGCTCCGCGAGCGTCACGCGGTAATCCGGCAAAAAGGCCACACGCAGCAGGTCGCGCACGCGCCGGTCGCGGTTCACCACGTTGGCCACGTTGTGGATCAGCTTGATGATCAGTTTCGCCGTCTGGTAGCCCGGCGCCGATTTTCCCGAGAAAACAAACGTGCGGGGCACTTCCTCCAGCCGCCGGTCTTCCGCCGCGCGCAGGTAGAGGTGGATGATGTGCAGCACGTTCAAGAGCTGGCGTTTGTATTCGTGGATGCGCTTCACCTGCACATCGAAAAGCGACGCGGGATTCGTGGTCACCTGCAACATTTCTTTGATGAGCGCCGACATGCGGTCTTTGTTCGCCTGCTTCACGCGGAGAAACTCGCGCTGGAAGGCATCGTCGCACGCGTAGTGCTCGAGCGCGCGCAGGCTGCCCAGGTCCGCGATCCAGGCGTTGCCGAGGGCCTGGGTAATCAGCCCGGCCAGCTCCGGATTGGAATAGAGCAGCCAGCGCCGGTGGCTCACTCCGTTTGTCTTGTTGTTGAAGCGCTCCGGATACATGGCGGCAAAATCGGGCACCAGGTGGGTGCGCACCAGGTCCGAGTGGAGGCGTGATACACCGTTGATGGATTTGCTTCCGACAATAGCCAGGTGCGCCATGCGCACCTGCTTCACGCTGCCCTCCTGGACCAGCGACATGCGGCGGATGCGGTCGCTCTCGCCCGGAAAGCGGTGCGCCACGTCGTCCAGGAATCGCTGGTTGATGTCGTAGATGATTTGAAGATGCCGCGGGAGCACGGCCTCGAGCGTGGAAACGGGCCAGGTCTCAAGCGCCTCGGGCATCAGCGTGTGGTTCGTGTAGCCGAACACGCGGTAAGCGATTTCCCACGCGCGGTCCCAGGGCACCTCGTGGTGGTCCACCAGCACGCGCATCAGCTCCGCCACGGCCAGCGCCGGATGTGTGTCGTTCAACTGGATGGCCACTTTTTCCGGAAGGTTCTCGAACGTGGTGTGCTGCCGCTGGTGGCGCGCCAGGATGTCGCGGATGGCGCAGAACACCAGAAAATACTCCTGGATCAGGCGCAATTCGCGGCCTACCTGCACGGCGTCCGAAGGGTAGAGCACTTTTGTGATGGTCTCGGCCCGGATCTTTTGTTCCACGGCGCGGATGTAATCGCCCGCGTTGAAAATGGACATGTCGAACTCTTCCGAGCCGCGGGCTGAAAACAGCCGCAGGATGTTCACCGTGCGCCCGCCGTAGCCGGCCACCGGAAAATCGTAGGGAACGCCGGCGATCAGCTTCCAGTCGAGCCACATGGGATTGCGGCGCCCGTGGCGGTCCACGCCGTCGATCACTTCGCCGTAGAGAGGAACGTAGCAGGCGCGGTGAATGCGCTCCACCTGCCAGGGCATGCCTTCGCGCAGCCAGCTATCCGGCCGCTCCAGCTGATAGCCGTTGCCGATTTCCTGGCGGAACATTCCGTACTCGTAGTGAATCCCGTAGCCGTAGCAGGGAATGCCGAGCGTGGCGAGCGAATCCAGGAAGCAGGCGGCCAGCCGGCCCAGTCCGCCGGTGCCCAGCCCGGCATCGGGCTCGACGTTCAGAATGTCGTCCAGTTCGTAGCCGAATTCGCGGACGGCCAGCCGCGCCGTCTCGTACATGCCCAGATTGCGCATGTGATCGCGCAAGAAGCGTCCGAGCAGGTATTCGATGGAGAGGTAGTACACGCGCTTGGCGTCGTTGCGCTCGTAGCGCTCCACCGTCTCGATCATGCGGTCGAGCAGATCGTGTTTGATGGCGAAGGCCAGGGCGAGGTAGATGTTTTCGCGGCTGGCCCCTTCCCGCTTGCGGCCGAGCGAATAGCGCAGGTAGTGAAAGATACGGTCCTCGAAAGCGTGGACGTCCTTGCGCGAGGGAAGATGGAGTTCAGTCGCAACGGGCTGCATGACAAGACACCCTCGCTCCGTCAGGTTGTACGCTGCCTCCACACTTGCTCTTCACAATGAAATTTTAACGCGGTCCAGTGGTCTAAGGAAAATCCGCAGCGTTTGTTATTGCGTCACACGCGGACGAGAGCGCGCCGGACCGGTGCCTGCGCTACTTGGGCGCAGGGGCGACTGTGGTGGCGGAGCCCCAGCCTTCCGGCTGCTGCGGAATGCTGCGCGTACCAACATCGGTGAGCGTAAAGGCGATGAGCAGCAACAGCCAAAGGAAACCGGCGGCGATAAACACTTTCGTGAGGGCGGTCGAGTGACGCACGTGCATGAAGAACGTGACCACCAGCAGCATTTTGATGACGGCGATGGTGAGCGCCACGAGAGTATTGAACGCTCCCAAATCCACGAAGGCCACGCCAACGGTGGTGGCCGTCAGCACCATGAGGCACAGAAAGACGAGCACGTACATCCACACGGATTCAACGTGGACGGACATCAGTAGCGTCCTCCGATCAGGTAGAGCAGTGGGAACAGGAAGATCCAGACGATGTCCACGAAGTGCCAGTAGAGGCCGGTGACTTCGACCGGCGCGAAGTAACCCTCGTCAAACCGTCCTTTGGCGGCCATGCGCAGCAGCACACACATGATTCCCAGCCCGATGACCATGTGCAGGGCGTGCAGTCCGGTCATGAAGAAATAGAAGCAGAAGAAGAGCCGCACTCCTGGCGCGTTCGGCGACTCCACGTGGAAGCCCATCCAGGGGATCAAATGCTCGTGGTAATCCGCGCTCCACTCGAAATTGAGCTTGATGCCGATGAAGGCGATGCCGAGGATCATGGTGAGAACGATGAAGCCGATGATGGCCTTGCGGCGGCTCAACTGCGCGGCGCGCACGGCCAGCGCCATGGTCAGGCTGCTCCCGATCAGCACCGCCGTATTGAGCGCGCCGAAGGTGACGTTGAGCCGGTGGCTGCCTTCGCGGAAGGCCTCGAAAAACTTGAGGCGATAGACCGCATACATGGCGAACAGGCCGCCGAAAAACATGATTTCGGTGAGCAGGAACAGCCACATGCCCAGCGTTCCCGATTCGTTCTGCTGCTCGATGTCGGTGAAGTGATGGGCCAGGTACGGCGGATGTTCGGAGTGAGCCGCGGACGCGTCAGTCATGGGCGCCCTCCAACTCGGACCCCGGCGCACCGTAGGCGTAAGCCTCCTCCCTGACCACGGGAGGCACTTCGAAATTCTGAGTGGGTGGCGGGGAAGAGGTCTGCCACTCGAGCCCCTTGGCGCGCCAGGGGTTGGCCGGCGCCACGGGCCCGTAGCGAATGGACCAGAAGAGATAAATCAGCGGGATCATATAGCCGAGTCCCAAAATCGAGGCGCCCGCGGACGACATCACGTTGAGCACCTGGAATTCGGCGGGGTAGGTGGCATAGCGCCGCGGCATGCCTAGATATCCCAGCATGAACTGAGGGAAGAAGGTGAGGTTGAAGCCG
>JASHSV010000285.1 GCA_030038535.1 Candidatus Acidiferrales bacterium | reverse complement strand
AAAAATCGCATCGATCCACTCCCTTCCGACCGGGCTTAGATTCAGGGTACTCGGAGGATACTATGTGCGGCGCGGGACGGCCAGCGCATGGATCCGACGAAAGATGCGGAAGAGGCAATGGCGGCACGCTGCAGCACCGAGCCGCCGGCGCACCGGCGCAGGAATTCGCGTGGGAACCCGGCGCTTCGGCACTTCCCAGCGGCGAGCAATTACTGTTTCGGCGTGCTCAGATAGCCGGTGATCTTGTCCTTGCTCGTGTCGAACACCACGATCTCATAGAGCTGGTGAGTGGAGCGGGTATAGAACTGCACCGGTTCGAGCGCGTTCTTGTCCTTTTTCTCGATGGTCTTGTCGTCCGCAATCACATCCATGGTGTATTTGGAGTGCTTGGCGTCCACCTTCTTCAGCTTGATGAGAATCGGGCCGACGTGCTGCGGGTCCTTGGATTTGCCGATGTCGAAATCGAAGATGTTCCGTTCGCCGCGGCGCTTGAGCTCGTCGAGCTCCTCCTTGTTGCGCGCGATCAAGCCGCTCATCACTCCGGCGTCGCCGATGGTGCGCTCGAGCTTGCTCTTGGTGGCTTCCAGGTCCTTCTTGGTTGCCGCCACGTCGGTTTTCGTTCCGCTGAGATCGGTGGAAACGGCGCTGATTTTCGCATCGCTCTGCTGCTGCACTTCGCCGAGCTTGGCGTTGAACTCCTGCTCTGAGGCCGCCTGCTGTTTCTTTACGCCCTGTGCGATGTCGCGCGCACGGGCCAGTTCGGCTTCCGTTAGTCCCAGTTTTTGCGAGGTGACGTCGAGCTGGCCTTTGAGGTCCGCAATCCGCGAGTCGGCCTGCTCGATTTTACCGGCGAGCAAATCCGCGCGCTTGTTGGCGCCGGCCACGTCGGCTTCGAGCGACTTGCGGGTCGCATTTTGCGCGTAGATCAGGTAACCCATGCCGCCAACGAGCAAAATCAGAACCAGAATGATCCAGCGCGGTGTGCCGCTGGCCTCTACCCGGTACGTTTCTGCCGGGTCAGGAACATTTGACTGCGTGCTCATCCATCCTCCTCAAAGGTTGAATCCCAATCCCCATTCCGTATTCGAGTATCACGGCGCACGTAAGGTTGTCCACGGCGAAAGCCAACCGTCAGCCGCGGCGAGAGGCCGGTGCGGAACGGGGCCACTGCGCCTCGACCGTGGTGGTGAGCCCGCCACGCGGAGTGAATTCACCGCGCACTACGCATCGTTTGGGTTTCACCGCCGCCACGACGTCACGCAGAATGCGGTTCACCGCGTTTTCGTAAAAGATCCCGAGGTTCCGGTAGGCCAGCAGATAGATTTTCAGCGCCTTCAACTCCAGACAGGCCTTGCCGGGCGTGTACTGGATGGTGATGACGCCATAATCCGGCAGGCCGGTCTTGGGACACACGGAAGTGTACTCGGGGAAGCGGATGGTGATTTCGTAGCCGGGGAACTGGTTCGGCCACGTGTCGAGGGCAGGCAGGCTCGCGCCGATGCCGGCGACGGCATGCTCATCCGTGTAGCCCCGTGCACTCAATCCGGCCCGCGTCACTTGCGCCCCCCACCTACTATTCTACACGGCGGGGACCACAGACGAACGCCCGGCCATCTCTTCCCTTGCGCGGGGAAACCGGTTTGCTACCCTGAAGCTGTTGCGCCGGAAAGACGGGCCTTTGGGAGCACAGTTCGTGATCTGTCCGCTCTGCAAGTCACGCGAGTGCCGGAGATCGCGCCGGCGGAACCTGGGCGACTATGCGCTGAGCCTGGCCGGCGTCCTGCCGTGGCGCTGTTCGACCTGCCAGTCGCGGTTCTACGCGCATAAAATTCCCTTCCGGCTGCTGCTGAAGGCGCATTGCCCGCGCTGCGGGAGTCCGAAGGTGGAGAGGATCGCGAGCGACCGGGTGGAAGAAGGCAATCTGGTGACACTGCAGCGAATTCTCGGCGTGCCCGCATACCGGTGCGATCCCTGCCGGGTGAAGTTTTACGCGCTGCGGCCTCAGGACCGCAGCGCACGCGCTCCCGCCAGGCGGCGAGTCCAGAAAGAAGCCTGAGACGGCGCGAACTTGACATTCGCGAAGGCGGGGCGAAGAATCGCCGCCGGAGCAGAAACGCAAGGCCGCGCGATAATCGTTCGCCGACCCGGACGCGCGCTCCACGCTCGACACCGCAGCCAGCAGCATGCCTGCCAGGGAGGCCGTCATGATTTCCACGCCGTATATCGCCGGAAAATCGATCGAGGTTCCCGCCGCATCGCTCTCGGACGTGGTCAATCCAGCCGACCAGCGACCCTTTGCGAAGATCTTCATGGGCGAGGAAAAGCACATGAAGCAGGCCATCGACGCCGCGTATGCCGCGAAGGACGCCTGGGCCGCGACGCTCGCGGGCGAGCGGGAACACATCCTGCAGCGGGCCGCGGACGAACTGCTGGCGGCGACGAATGAAATCGTGGAATTGCTGATCGGCGAAGGCGGCTCAACGTTTGGCAAGGCGCACTTCGAAGTGCCCTTCGCGGCCAACCTGGTGCGGTCGATCGCGGGCGAGGCGCGGCACGTGCGCGGCGACGTGTTTCCTTCCGACGTGCCGGGATTGATTTCCCTGTCGATCCGCAGGCCGCTGGGGGTGGTGGCGGGGATTTCGCCGTTCAATTTTCCGGTGATTCTTTCGCTGAAAAAAGTGGCGTTTGCGCTGGCGGCGGGAAACACGTTTGTGCTGAAGCCGTCGGAGGAAACGTCGCTGGTGGGACTGAAGCTGGCGGAGATCTTCGAGCGCGCGGGGCTTCCGGCGGGCGTGCTGAACGTGGTTCCGGGTGACGGGCCACGGATGGCGCAGGTGCTCTACGACGATCCTCGGGTGAAGCTGATCTCGTTTACGGGCTCGTCGGCGGTGGGGCGCCAGATTGCAACGGAATGCGCGAAGCGCGGGAAAAAATTCGTGCTGGAGATGGGCGGAAAGAGCCCGCTCGTCGTATTGAAGGATGCGGACGTGGACTACGCGGTGGACACGGCCTGCTTCGGGCTGTTCATCCATCAGGGCCAAATCTGCATGGCGGGGTCGCGCATCATCGTGGAGGCGCCGATTTACGAAACGTTCCTGGAGCGGTTCGTGAAGAAGGCGGAGATGATGAAGGTG
>JASHSV010000284.1 GCA_030038535.1 Candidatus Acidiferrales bacterium | reverse complement strand
TCATCCTTCCGGTGGCGCGGGGGTACACAGAAAAACTTTGACCGTCCAGACGCCAGCGCCGAAATTTATTTTTGTGACCGGCGGCGTCGTCTCCTCCCTCGGCAAAGGCCTGGCAGCAGCTTCCATCGCATGTTTGCTCGAAAGCCGCGGTCTGCGGGTGACACTACAGAAGTGCGATCCCTACCTGAATGTAGACCCGGGCACCATGAGCCCCTATCAGCACGGTGAAGTCTACGTCACCGAGGATGGCGCAGAGACGGACCTGGACCTCGGCCATTACGAGCGCTTCACCAGCGCCCGCCTGACCCGGGACAATAACTGGACCAGCGGCCGCATCTACGAAACCATCCTGGCCAAAGAGCGCCGCGGCGATTACCTGGGCAAGACCGTGCAGGTAATTCCGCACGTGACCGACGAAATCAAGGCCGCCTTCCGCAAAGTGGCGCACGACGTGGACGTGGTGATCGTGGAAATCGGCGGCACAGTGGGCGACATCGAATCGCTGCCGTTTCTCGAGGCCATGCGCCAGATGCGGCTGGAAATGGGGCCCGCGAACACCCTATTCATCCATGTGACGCTCGTGCCGTTCATCCCCACCGTGGGAGAGCTGAAAACCAAGCCGACGCAGCACAGCGTGAAGGAGCTGTTGAGCATAGGCGTGCAGCCCGACGTGCTCCTCTGCCGCGCCGACCGTCCCATTCCGCACGACCTGAAAAAGAAAATCGCGCTGTTCTGCAACGTGGCGGAAAACTGCGTGATCGCCGCCAACGACGTGGAGTGCATCTACGACGTGCCGCTCTCGTTTGCGCAGGAAGGGCTGGACGAGCAGATCCTGCGCTTGCTGCATCTCGAGGCGCGCGAGCGCGACCTGCGGCCCTGGCTCGGCTTTCTCGAACGCATCCACAATCCCGAGGGCGAAGTGCGCATCGGGGTGGTGGGGAAATACGTGCAGCTCGAAGACGCTTACAAGAGCCTTCGCGAGGCGCTGGTGCACGGCGGCGTGGCGCACAAACTCCGCACCGTGCTGGAGTGGATCGAAGCGGAAGAAATCGAATCACAGGAAACCGCGGCGCGCCGCCTGGCCGGCGTGGACGGAATCCTGGTTCCCGGCGGATTCGGAAAGCGGGGCATCTCCGGGATGGTGGAAGCGATCCGCTATGCGCGCGAGCACAAAGTGCCGTTCTTCGGGATTTGCCTGGGGATGCAGTGCGCCACCATCGAATACGCGCGCGACTGCGCGCATCTGGAGGGCGCGGACTCGACCGAGTTCGAGCCGCAGACGCCGCACCGCGTGATTTTCAAATTGCGCGACCTACTGGGAGTGGAAGAAATGGGCGGAACGATGCGGCTAGGCGCGTGGCCCTGCCTTCTGGAGCCTGGGTCGTTCGCGGCACGCGCCTACGGCACGCTGGAGATTTCCGAACGGCATCGCCATCGCTACGAGTTCAATCCGGAGTACGAAAAAACGCTGGTGGCCGCCGGGTTTCGCATTTCCGGCCGCACGCCCGACCGTATCTACGTGGAAATCGTCGAAGACCCCAACCACCCGTGGTTTCTCGGCTGCCAGTTCCATCCGGAGTTCAAGTCGGCTCCGCTGCACCCGCATCCGTTGTTCGCCGCGTTCATCGGCGCCGCGAACCAGCACCGTCTGGCCCGCGTCCCGAAGTCCCGCGACGCACGAGCGAGCAGCCAGCCCACGGTCGCCGCGGACTGACTCCCGCGATTCAAAGGCACTTTCAGGCGAGCGACCAAACCTCCTACCTGCTTCCCTCGTCCAATGCCACGCCGGGCCACGAGCGCCCCAGGAGGAGCCATGCGAGGGATAATCTCCGGATTCGGGCTCGCAGTGCTGCTCGGGGCGGCAACGGCGGGGGTTGCTCCGCCGTTGGAGCATTCCTCGGTGGGCTCCGCGGCCGCACGTGAACGGACTGCGCAGGAACGCGTCGCGCAGCGGGATATTCAGCAAGCCATCAACGAATGGCTCGAATTCTCGGAGGCGCGCGACATGGAGGCAATCTCACGCACCATGACGCCGGACTTCGAGCTCCATCTGCTCGACGGGACGGTGCTGAACCGCCGGCAGGCTCTCGAAGGCATGCGCCAGGAATGGTCGAGCGTGCTGCGCGTGAGTGATCAGACGGCCATTACCATCGAGAGCCTCGCGCTCTCCGGCCCGCGCGCCACCGTCTATACTCTCCAGCGTTACGTGCGCTACCTGCCGGACCGGAAAGACGGGAGTCCGCACGAAGTGATCACCAACGTGCGCCATCGCGAGACCTGGGTTTTCACGGCGCGAGGCTGGATCATGCAGCGGGTTGAAGAGGTCGAGCAGGGCGCCACCACGCTCGACGGCGAACCCTATCAGCCCTAGCTCCTAGGCTTCGCCGGCATCAGTACCGGTGTTGCGCGCGGGGGGAGCACACGGACCGCCCCGACAACACGGTCAATCGCGGCATGGCCGCATCATGGCGGCGTAAAGCAGCTACTACGGCACCGTCAGTTCCGACATCGCGGGGCGCCGCGATGCAGGCCGGCAGAAACGGGCATTTCCTTTGCCGGATGCGCGGCGGAGTAGCGCCGCGGTGTTTTTTCTGCTACCAGCCCGGAGGCTTGGACTTCTGCAGAATCATCAGGCGCAGATCGGCAGCCGGCCGGAAATCCTCCTTCTGGGTTTCGTACTTTCCCGGCGCCGTGGCCCGCAGCCCCGTCATGCAGGTCATCACCATGTCGTTAGCGTCTTTGGGCAACACAGTCAGGTGGAAGCTCCCGATCGGGCCGTTCCACCGGTTGGCACTGATCAGAGTGAAGTCGATCGCTTGCTCGTAGAGGAGGGTGCTGGTGTTTTTGCTTCCCGCCGCTTCTACCCGCAAAGCCGAGATGTCCCGCATCACTTCCGGCGGGGCGCAATAATTTGATACATAGCCGCTGTCATCATTAGTCGCCGCAAAGTAACCGCCGCCCACCACCGGGCTGTAGACCTGCGTGAGTTCGATGGCTTCGTGCGCCGGAATCATCTGCGACCAGGAATAGAGCACGCGCATGGCCCAGCCGGCGCACCAGCCACGATTCTTTCCAAGGATCGGGAGCGGGACGCTGAACTTATGCGGTTCGATCAGGCCCTCCGTTTCCAGCTTTTCCACCTGCTCCGGTTGCATGCGTAACAGAGCCGCGTTGAGCGGCACCAGCAGCACATTGGGCGCGAGTTTCGCTTCGGTCAGGCGCGGCGTCAGGTCCTGATCCTCTCGCATCGCCCGCACTTCGAGCTGGGCTGGAATCGGCTTGCCATTCGACATGATCCCGAAGCCCACAAAATTGACTTCATTACTTCGCGGCAAAACATAAGGGGAGAGGCACAAGCCCATGCCGTCCAGATCGGGAAGATGGAAGGCGAAGGCGGTGGACTCGTCCTGGTCCCCATCGTTGCGGAAGACGTAATGAATCGTGATGCGGTGGGTGGTGATCTCTACATCTTCCGACTCGACGCGGATTGTGGTGGGAGCGTTCGGCACTAATCCGCCTGCTGCGAGCGTCACGAATGTATCGTTGTCGGCCCGCAGCGCACCGGCCATCAGAATCAGGCTGAGAACCAGGCCGAGTCTCCTAGCGAGCATAGAGCGAGATTAGCACGAGAGGCCGCACCGCTGCCGCTACAGCACCGTCAATTCCGGCAGCGCCGGCCGCAGCGAATGGTCCGGAACGGGCACAAAATCCGGCACCTGGAAGCGCGGCTCTCTTTCGCCGCTGAAGTCCAGATACAGCTTGCGCCGCAGCAGCCACTCCGGGAAATGCGCCAGGCGGTAGAGCGGATACTTGATGGCCGCGCCGAACAACCGCCGCCCCATCAAATAATAGTAGGCCGGAATGCCCAGGTTGAATTTCCACTGCACCGAAGGCGTGTTGCGATAAAAATCGATGTTGTACCGCCAGCAGGTGAAGAAAAATTCCCACTG
>JASHSV010000283.1 GCA_030038535.1 Candidatus Acidiferrales bacterium | reverse complement strand
GGCGATGTTGCCGATCGCGATGTTGTAACTTCCAGGTCCGCTACCGGGCACGGTCGAGCTCTCGAGGGAGGAGAGCGCAAAGTCACCGAGCGCGATGTTGCTGTCGCCCGTCATACTGGTCTTGAGCGCCTCATGGCCGAATGCGGAGTTGCCGGAGCCGGACAAGTTCTGGCTGAGCGTGAGGTAGCCGAAGGCGGCGTTGAAGTCGCCCAACGAGTTGCCGCTGAGCGCGTTGTTGCCGACGGCGGTGTTGTCCTGGCCTGTGGTGTTTGCGTTTAGCGCGCCCGCGCCCACTGCGGTGTTTGCGACCGCTTGCACCGGGTCCATGGTCATGTTCCCGGCCGACGCGCCAACGAAGGTGTTACCGTTGGCGGAGCCGCAACAGTTGTGCAGGAACGACGCGGTCCCAAGGTTGATCACGCCAAAGCTCACGCCCGGCGAAGGGGACGTGGTGTTCGGAAGCGTCAGTGAACCAGTGAGCGTCAGGTCGCCGCTCGAATCGAGCAGCATCTCCTGGGTCCCGTTGACGGCCGCTCCCAGCAACGTCCCGTTGCTGCCCACAGGCGCATTGATAAAGACCGATCCGTTCCCTACGCCCGTGCCCGTAGGTGCGGCGGTGAATGTCTGCATCCCACTGAATGAATTCATTCCACTCAGTGACACGATGCCCGTCAGACCCGAGCCATTCCCGACGAAGGAGGTAGCCGTCATGGTCCCGCTGGAGGTGACGTTTCCGGCGAGATACGTCGCCGTCTGCGTTCCAGCGGTGCCGATGCGGATGATTCCCGATTCGTTCCCGAATTCAGCGGCCGGCCCGAGGCTCCCAATGTAGATATTATTGGTCCCGTTGCTAAGATTGTAGCCGGCCGATGCGCCGACCGCGATATTGTTAAATCCAATCCCGCCGTTATAGCCCAAATAGTAGAGCGCGCCATCGCCGAGGGCGGTGTTCCCTCCTCCCATCGTGTCGTAGTTGAGCGCGAGGCTGCCGAAGGCGGAGTTGGCATTGTTCGACACGTGGGCGGCGAGCGCGCCATAGCCGAACGCGGAGTTGCCCGTGCCTCCCGTATTGAGGTCCAGCGCGCCGGCTCCGAAGGCGGAGTTCTCGATGCCTCCCGAGTTGACGGCCAGCGCGCCACTGCCGAAGGCGGAGTTGAAATTGCCGGTGTTGACGCTGCCGAGCGCGCCCGCCCCTGCTCCCGTGTTTGCATACCCGTTGCTCGCGGTGTTGCCCGCGAACCCCAAATAAACGCTTCCGCCCAAATTCGGGCCGCCACCGAACCCCGGGAAATAAGGAGTGCCCCATGCAAACGGCTGCGCGCCGAGGGTGATTACCCCGGCGGTCCCGGCCGCGTTGGTGGCGGGGAGATTCAGGTTGCCGTTTATGGTGAGGTTGCCGCTGCTATCCAGCAGCATCTCCTGCGTGCCCCCCACGGACGCTCCCAGCAGCGTCTGCCCGGGCGTGGCCGAACCCGGATTGATGTAGAGCGACCCTTGCGCCACCCCCGTGCCCGAGGGGGTGCCCGTGAAAGTGTTCTGCACACCGAGCAGCGGCACTATGGCCGGGTCAATCGCCAGTGTCCCCGCCATCGTGATCGCACCGTTCTGCATGCCATTGGCAAGAATCCCGGAGCCCGCCATGATGCTGGTCACCGTGCCCCCGCCCGTCCCGGTGATCGGAAACGTCTGCCCTGACGCGAAGTTAATGAGTCCGCCGCTGGTGATCGAGAGCCCCGTCTCGGCAGGTGTATTGTCTGCGGATGCGGTCAGGAGATTCAGCGTGCCGGGCGCCCCGCCGGATGCGTTTGGAGTCGGCTCCGCCTGCCAGAAGAATCTCTCTATGCTGTTGTTGGAGAGGGACGTAACGAATTCGAGAGCGTTGGAATTGAAGTTTGTGCTCGCGGCTGTGCCGCTGGGTGCGAGCGTCAGTGTGCTCGGGACGCCGCCATTGGAGGAGACGTAAATACTTCCAGGTACGGTGATAATCCCGTTCGGCGTGCCCGTGCCTGGCGCTATGAGGATGCTGCCGCCAGCGCCAGTAACGCCGCTCCCGTTCCCGGCACCGATAGCCACGTCGTTGCCGTTCGATCCGTTGGCCGGAGCGCTATAAGCCCCGATACTTAGTCTGCCGCCCGTTGCCTGAGGGTAGTTTTCGGCAAAGATCGTGCCACCCGCGCCCAGTGCGGTCGTGATGGCCACAGAGCTCGAAACGCTGAAGCTGCTGCCATCCATGTCGGTGACGGTAAAAGTGGGATTCACGCCGTTCAGCGCCGCCATGCTCACGTTGCCTTGCACATTGAGGGCACCGCTCACAGTCTGCGTGACGGGGCTGGCCGCGCTGCCGGCCAGCGCAAAGGCGCTCGGGAGCATTCCGCCCAACTCGAGCGCGTTGGCGGCAGTGCTCGCACTCGCCGCATTCCCGCTGATGTCGATTGCCGCCGTTCCGGCGCCCAGATTCGCCGGGTTCAATGCCGTCAGCCCCGCTCCGCTGCCCGTGAATCCCGAAGCCGAGATGCTGCCCATGAACGAGTTGCTCATTGCGCCCAACTGCGCGAATCCGCTCGCCTGAATCCCGCCCAGCAGCCCCGCGTTCAGGTTCGGTACCATCGTCGTCGAAGTCACTGAAATCGGCGCCGTCCCCGTGGCCACCGTCGAGATGAACTGCGTGTCCGTCCGGATCGACCCGCCCATCACGTCCAACTGCTGCCCCGGCGACGTGTTGTTGATCCCTACGAATCCGTTCGCCCCGTTGATCGTCATCCGTTCCGAGGTCGCCGTCCCGTTCCCCGCGTAGAAGCTCACCTTTGTGAACAGCACGCCCGGTGCAAACACCGCATTGCTCGCACCGATCACCCCCATCGCGTTCGAGCCGTTCAGGAACAGCGCGTTTGTGTTGATCGCGTCTGCCGACGTGTTGCGGCTCCCCGTGGCCAGTCCCGTCGACGCCCGAATTCCTCCGTTCACGTCCAGCGTCTGCACCGGCGATTCCCCAATCCCGATCGCCGTCCCGCTCTGCTGGATCAGCGAGTTCCCCAGGTCTCCGCTCGTGTCGATGAACATGGGAATGAAGCCCATCGTTTCTGTACCCGCGGTCGCGGGCTTTTTCCCCTTCGTCGTCGTCGGGCTAGTCGTGCTCGCTGCCGTTGATGTGCTCGCCGTTGCCGTCGTCGCGCCCGCCTCCGTCGTCGCCAGCGCATACGCCGAAGCCGGCTTCCCGCCCAGCGTGTCCGCATCCGAGGCCTTCAGCGCATACGGCACACTCACCAGCAGCACCCGCGCCTGCTCGACTTCTCCCGGCAACTCCACCCTCACTCCCAGCCAGCGCGGATCGCCCGAGGCAAACAGGTCCAAGGGCATCCCTTCGCTCTGCGTGCTGCCCAGCAGCACGGAGTAGCGCCCCTCGCCATCCAGTTCCACGTTCTGGGTTTCCATCCACAACGTGGCTCCGCCTTCCTGTTCCTGGTAGATGGAGAAGGTGAGGCCGACAGTGCCGGTGCGCGGAGCGCCTGCGGCATCTTTCACCACGCCCGAGAATTTAACGAGGCGCGGCACGGGCAGAGCAGGCACCACCTGCGGCGATGCAGCCAGCGGCTGGCCTCCGGCCTGCGGCTCGGCAGCGGCAGGCGCGGCAGCAGCCGCCGTGGCAGCACTCTTCGTCGCGACGCTCTGCCGCGCCCACATCGGCCGCATCGAAACGAACCAAAGAAAACATCCCATAGCAAATATGGCTCTTGAGAAGCGGAAGGGGACTCTCATTTTCGCCTCCTAGGGAGAAGCGTCAGAATCGGTGCGGGCATTATAGAGGAAGGCAAGTCTGCCAAGCGGAAGGAAATGCTTGGGCACCCGTCTCCCTCCCGGCCCAGCCTGCCCCGTCGGTGTCCTCCCACTGGCCTGTGCTCTCTGTCACCGAACGGGGTGAGAATTGTCACTTCGCTTTTGTTGGCTCCCATCGCAGACTGCTCCCGTTGCGCGCACGGAAGCGCCGGACTATACTGGCGCGCTAAATCGAACTGCGAGTTGCGCCGGTCGTCTGCACGTGGAGGTCGGCACTCCAAACAACCTAGAGCCTCATGTCCACTCACCCGCTGACTATGTCTGCCTCCAAGACCGACGACCAATCCGCATTCTTCTGGCGAAAGCTGCATTCCCTCTCCGGCATCGTTCCCGTGGGGGTCTTTCTCGCCGAGCACTTCTGGTCGAATAGCTACGTACTCGTCAGCCCTGAAAAATACGACGCCGTCGGCCAGGAGCTGCAAACCCTTCCGTTCCGCCCCATCATCGAGGCCGCCGGCATCTGGCTCCCCATCCTCTTCCACGCCGGCTACGGCTTCTACATCTGGGGCAAAGGCAAGTCCAACGCCTTTGCCTATCCCTGGATGCACAACTGGATGTACACCCTTCAGCGCTGGTCCGGCCTGATCGCCTTCCTTTTCATCGGCTGGCACGTTTACACCGCGCGCTTCCTCACCGGCGGCCGTTCGAATTTCGTCACCGTGCATGACGACCTGAGCAACAACCTCTACGCCGCCTTCTATCTCGTCGGCGTTCTGGCCGCCTCTTTCCATCTCGGCAACGGAATCTGGAACTTCCTGTGTAAATGGGGTCTGGCCGCTACCACGCGCGCGCAGCGGGCCGCCGCCTACCTGGGTGCGGCCGTGGCCGTCAGCTTCACCCTCGCCGGCATACTGATCGTCTACAGCGCGCGCTACAACTTCCATCCGTTCGCCCGTTACATCCAGCAATGAGAGAGCCGAAGATCATCGTCGTGGGCGGCGGGCTGGCCGGCCTGATGGCCGTGATCCGCGCCGCCGAGGCCGGCGTTCCCGTCGATCTCTTCTCCATCGTTCCCGTCAAGCGCTCGCACTCCGTTTGCGCGCAGGGCGGTATCAACGCCGCGAAAAACCTTAAAGGCGAGGGCGATTCCACCGATCGCCATTTCGACGACACCGTTTATGGCGGCGATTTCCTCGCCAATCAGGGCCCCGTCAAGCGCATGTGCGAGGCCGCGCCCGGCATCATCGACATGCTCGACCGCATGGGCGTGATGTTCAACCGTACGGCGGAAGGTCTGCTCGATTTCCGCCGTTTCGGCGGCACGCTCTTCCACCGCACAGCATTTGCCGGCGCCACCACCGGCCAGCAGATGCTCTACGCCCTCGACGAGCAGGTCCGCCGCTTCGAATCCGAAAGAAAAGTGAAGAAGTACGAAGGCTGGACGTTTCTCTCCGCCGTCCTCGACGACCATCGCGTCTGCCGCGGCATCTGCGCTATGGATTTGAAGACCATGGAGGTCCGCACGTTTCCCGCCGACGCCGCCATTTTCTGCACCGGCGGCATCGGCGCCGTTTTCGGCCGCTCCACCAATTCCGTGGTCTGCACCGGCTCCGCCCAGTCAGCCCTCTTTCAGCAGGGCGCGAATTACGCCAATGCCGAATTCATCCAGGTTCATCCCACGGCCATTCCGGGCGAGGACAAATGCCGGCTGATGAGCGAATCCGCCCGCGGCGAGGGCGGCCGCGTCTGGGTTCCCAGGAAGCCGGGAGACAAACGGCCGGCGAAGCAGATTCCCGAAGCCGAACGCTTTTATTTTCTCGAGGAGTGGTATCCCAAGTACGGCAATCTCGTCCCGCGCGACATTGCCACACGCGCCATTCACAAGGTCGTTTACACGCAGAAAATGGGACTCGAGGGCGCGCCTGCCGTCTATCTGGATGTCTCGCACATTCCCCGTGAGACGCTCGACCGCAAGCTGGAAGGCATCCTCGAAATTTACGAGAAATTCCTGGGCGTCGATCCGCGCGAGCATCCCATGCGAGTCTTTCCCGCGATGCACTACACGATGGGCGGCCTGTGGATCGACAACACGAACCAGGCCACAAACGTTTCCGGTATTTACGCGGCTGGCGAATGTGAATACCAGTACCACGGCGCCAACCGCCTCGGGGCCAATTCGCTCGTTTCCTGCATCTACGGCGGTATGGTGGCCGCCCCGGCCGCGATTCGCTACGCCGGAGGCCTCGATAAAGGCTGCGAGAGCGTCCCCACTATCGTTTACGAGAACGAACGCCGCCGCCAGGAACAAATAAACGACACCATGCTCCACGCCGAGGGCACAGAAAACCCCGTCACCATCTGGAAGGAAATGGGGGACTGGATGACCGAACACGTCACCGTCGTCCGCAACAACCCCGATCTCGAGCGCACTGACGCCAAGCTCCAGGAGCTGGCCGATCGCTTCAAGAAGATCAATCTTTCCGACCGCACATCCTGGGCCAACCAGACGCTCAGTTTCTGCCGCGAGCTTCAGAATATGCTCGTGCTCGCACGCTGCATCACGCGCGGCGCACTGGCCCGCAACGAGTCCCGCGGCGCGCATTACAAGCCTGATTTTCCCGATCGCAATGACGCGGAATGGCTCAAAACCACCCGCGCGCACTACGACTGTGGCACTATCAAGTTCACCTACGAGCCCGTGGACACTTCCACGATTCCTCCGCGGGCCCGGCGGTACGACGCCAAGGCATGACCGGCCGGCGCGGCGGCCTGAATCGCCGCGCGGAAGACGAGGCGCATGGACACAGCGGCACCAGGCGGCGGAAATAGCGGGCGGAAGGTCGTCGTCCGCGTCAAACGCCGTCCGGATACTCGCGAAGAGCCCCGCTGGGAGGAGTTTGCGCTCGATTGGCGTCCGCACATGAATATCATCATCTGCCTGCGCGACATTGCCGAGCGCCCCGTCACCCGCGACGGTCATGCCACCACGCCCGTCTCTTACGAGGCCAGTTGTCTCGAAGAGGTCTGCGGCGCCTGCGCCATGCTCATCAACGGCGTCTCCCGCCAGGCCTGCTCCACGCTGGTCGATTCGCTGGAACAGCCCATCCGCATCGAGCCCCTCACCAAGTTTCCCGTTGTCCGCGACCTCGTCGTCGATCGCAGCATCATGTTCGAGAACCTCAAGCGCATGAAGTGCTGGGTGCCGCTCGACGGCACCTACGACCTCGGCCCCGGCCCGCGCATCTCCCCCGAGGTTCAGGAAAAGTATTACCCCCTCGCGCGCTGTATTACCTGCGGCAATTGCCTCGAAGTCTGTCCACAGGTCAACGAGAATTCCGATTTCGTCGGCGCCGCCATTTTGAGCCAGGTGCGCCTGTTCAACGCCCATCCCACCGGTGCCATGCACATGAAAGAGCGGCTCGCCGCCGTGATGGGCCCCGGCGGTGTGGCCGATTGCGCTAACGCGCAGAATTGTGTCGAGGTCTGCCCCAAGCAGATTCCGCTCACGGAATCCATCGCCGAAGTAAACCGCCAGGCCATTCGCGAGGCGGTTTTCGGCTGGCTTTTGGGCTAACGGCAGCGCAGGCACCGCCGCAGCCTGGGGATGCCTGCGCGAATCGGCAGCAAGGGGGGCTAACAGTCTATGTCGTCGAAATTCCCGAAGGCCTGTGTGCCCGTTTTCGTTTTGCTTTTCCTCGCCATCGGGCCCGGAGCCTCCGCTCCGGATTCCAGCCAGGACCTTTCCGCCCACGCCCGCGCCATCCTCGCGCGCGCCATCGCTGTGGACACGCACGACGACACTCCCCAG
>JASHSV010000282.1 GCA_030038535.1 Candidatus Acidiferrales bacterium | reverse complement strand
CGGCCTCACCGGAGCGCTCAGCGCTTGGGGCATGAACATACTGAAAGCGGATGCGTTCTCCAACCGCTCCGGGCTCGTGCTCGATACCTTCGTCTTTGCCGATCTCTACAACACGCTCACGCTGAATCCCGAAGAGCGCGGGCGCCTGCTGGGCGACATGGAGGACGTGGCTGCCGGTCGCCCCGGCCCCGAGGCTGCTCCGCACCGGCGTCGCACCCCTCACGGCCCGCGCGCTCGCTCGCGCGCGGCTGTGGCCACTCAGATCCGCGTGGACAATGGGTGCTCGGCGACAAGCACGGTGCTGGAGCTGGTGGCGCGCGACCGCACCGGACTGCTGCATAGCATCAGCGAGCTCTTGGCCGACGCCGAATGCAACATCGAGGCCGCATTGATTGATACCCAGGGAGAGAAAGCCATCGACGTTTTCTATTTGACGCGGCGCGGAAGAAAACTGGACGACGCCGAAGCTGAAGCGTTGCGGGAAAACCTTCTTCACGGTCTTGAACTGCCCTGAGCGGCGGCGGAGCGAACCGGCCACCCGGTCCGGTTTGAGCGGGGGCGCTTTAGGGCTTCTTCACCTTCACTTTGGTGTCCACTCCGGCGCCGAGCGATTGCAGGGCCTGGAGCGATGCCTGCGCCTCTCCCGCGAATTTTCCGGTGGGAGCGAGCGCCAGGTACTTCTGATAGGCCTCGGCGGTTCCCGGCGTCACCACGTAGGTGATCTTGTCGCCCTGCTGCTTGGTCTGCATGGTGGAAAGCAGCGATGCTCCCAGCAGATACCACGCGTCGGCGTTGTTGGGGTTCAGAGATGTCGCTTTCTTCAGTGGTTCTACGGCTTCCGCCAGCCGGTTCGAGTTGTACAGCACCACTCCCAGGTTCAGCCAGGCCGTCGCGCCTTTGGTCGGATCCAGAATCGAGGATTTATCGCACGCTTGCATGGCTTCCTGCAATTTGCCCTGCTTCGCATAGACCAGCGCGAGAGTGTTGTAATAGTCGGGCGTGGGCTTCAAGTCGGCGGCTTTCTGATAATCGATGATGGCCTCGTCATAGTTGCCCAGCATCTCGTTCGAGTAGCCCAGCTTGTAGTACACCAGATGGAGGTTGGGATCCTTTTCCGGCGCCGCCTGCTGCGCCTGCTGGAAACTAGTCAAGGCCTGCTGATACAGGCTGGTGACGTTGGGCTGCAGAGCGGAGCGCTGCTCGGGGGGCGCCTTCAACATCTCTGAGCGGGCCTTGTCGGCTTCTTCGACCTTCGCCTGGCCATCCGTAAAGGCGGCCTTCATATTGCCAAACTTCTTGGCGTCCTCCTCCTGTTTTTTCCGCTGCGCTTCGATTTCGGGCTGGGCCTCGATAAGTTTTTTCATGTCCACGTCACAGCGATTGTCGGACTCGCCGGTTACGCGGCACGCCAGGTTATCCACCAGCGGCTGTTCCACGTCCTTGGCCTTCACCGTGATCTTGTAGTCGCCCGCCGTCAGCCCGATCTGCTTGAACCCGCCATTCTTGTCGGTCTTCACCGTATACACCGTGCCTTTTTCGACGTTTTTCAGCGTCACCGTCACGTCCGGCAGCGGCTTCCCCTTCGGGTCGCTTACGATGCCGGAAACGCTCCCCAGGCCCTGCGCCGCGGCGGGCGGCGCGACGGCGATGAGGCTCATCACCAGCAGAATGCCTGCTAGGAATCCGAGTTTGCGCTGCATAACTTCTTCCTCCCTGAACTCCATTTACCTCGCGACACGGGCACGATACGGAATCGGGTCAGCGACTCCGGTCTCCTCAAACGCGCGCAGCCGCAGCAAGCAGCTATCGCAGGCGCCACAGGCCTCACGCTCTCCCTGATAGCACGACCAGGTGAGATGTAGCGGAGCGCCCAGTTCGATGCCCCGGCGGATAATATCGCTTTTCCGCATTTGAATCACTGGGGTGACGATTTCGATCCGTGTTTCGGGACGGGTGCCGGCGCGGACCAGTTCCTGGAACGCGCAGTAGTATTCGGGCCGGCAGTCGGGATAGCCGGAACTGTCTTCAGCCACGGCGCCGATCCAGACGGAACTAGCGCCGATGGCTTCAGCCCAGCTCACGGCAACGGAAAGAAAATGGGCGTTGCGGAACGGGACGTAGGTGACCGGGATGCCTTCACCGAATCGCGGAATCTGTTCGCGTTCGGGCACGGCGAGAGCCGGATCGGTGAGCGCGGAGCCGCCGATGTCGCGAAAATGGTCGAGACGCGCCACCAGGCGGTCGCTTACGCCATAGAAATCGGCGATGGCGTCAAACGCCTGGCGCTCGCGGCGCTCGGTTCGCTGGCCGTAGGAAGCATGAACGAGAGCGAGCGAATTGGTTTGCGCCGCAATCGCGGCGGTTACGCAGGAATCCATCCCACCGGAAAGAAGAACCACGGATTTTGAATTGCCGGACATTGCCGAATCAAACTCCCCGCTCTACTCCCGGCCAGATGAATTTATGGAGCTGCAGGCCGAGACGCACGGGCAATCCCTCCTCGAGAATCCATTGGGCCAGCGCGCGCGACTCGAGGCCGGGCCAGCCGCCGGCCGGGTCGGCGTGCACGGGAGAAAAAATCACCTGGCGGACGCGCCCGGCGAGCCTGTGCTCGCGCGTAAAATCGCGGGCAAATTCGAAATCGCGGCGGCTGGCGAGGACGAATTTGATCTCGTCCTTTCCGTCCACTGCTTCCAGATTTCGTTTGTCAAACTTTCCAAACTCCCCCGAGTCGGGACATTTCACGTCCACAATTTTGACCACCTCGCGCGGCAATCCCGACGCTTCGGGACCAACGAATCTCTCTCCGCTGGTCTCGATCATGACGGTGTAGCCCTCGGCGAGAAGTTTGGCGGAGAGAGACACGGCTTCGGGCTGGAGGAGCGGCTCGCCACCGGTGATTTCCACGAGGTCGATCGCCCGGCCTGAACCCGGCGGGCAGGCATTTCCGTTGGGCGCCGCGGCGAGAGAGTGAACTTCGCGGAGCACCTCTTCCAGCGTCTTCTTTTCCCCGCCGTAGAAGGCATAGGCCGTGTCGCACCAGACGCAGCGCAGGTTGCATCCGGTGAGGCGAACGAAGACGCAGGGCAATCCGGCGCGAGTGCCTTCTCCCTGAATCGAGCGAAAGATTTCGGTGACGAGCATGGAGGCGTTCAGGCCTTTACAGCAGGAGAATCTGACCCTGCTTTCTTGCTTTCTGCGATTCCTCGCTTGATCCTCATCGCGCGCACGCGGTAGATGCCCAGGGCGAGGGCGAAGATGCCGATGCCAATCCAGACGCGCGCGGGAGGATAAATTCCAAGCGACACATACATCGCAGCGACGAAAACGGCTGGAATCAGAATAATGATGAACGAGCGATTCATACTTAATTCCCGGGGTTCTGCCTGGAAGGCAGGTAGCTGGCCCTGCTGGTATCGGTCTCCCAAATGTCCACACGGCTGATTGAAGCGCCATTCGGACTTCGAGAGATTTGCCTCGATACTTCCTCGTAGAAATATTTCGCGATATTTTCCGCGGAAGGATTCAGATTGTCGAACGGCGGCTGGTCGTTGAGGAATTTGTGGTCCACGCC
>JASHSV010000281.1 GCA_030038535.1 Candidatus Acidiferrales bacterium | reverse complement strand
ACCGCGACAACGGCATCTTTTACGAAATGCTCACCTATCCCATGACGCGTGCCGAGTATCTGTTCGGCCGCATGCTCTTTACCGTCTCGCTGGCTCTCGCCCAGGCCGCGCTCACGCTCTCTGCGGCTCGCTATCTGCTCCATGTGCCGTCGAGCGGGCTCCACGTCTTGTTGCTCGTCGTCATGCTCGCGCTCGGCCCGTCCGCATGGTTCTACGTTTACGCGGCGCTCGCTCTGCGAATTCGCCGCAACGACGCGTTCAACGCCGTCACCTCCATGCTCTACTTCGTGCTGATCTTCCTCAGCTCCATGCTCTATCCCACCGATCCGCTGCCCCGCTGGTTCGCGCGCGCTGCGCTCTCCAATCCCATCACCTGGCAGGTGGACGTGCTGCGCTACGCCACCATCGGCCTCGGCGATCCACACCGCATCGCCCTCGAGGCGGCGGGCTTCGTTGTATTCGCCCTCGCCTCCTCGCTCCTCGCCATCCGCGTCCTCAATCGCCAGGAATAGATGCAGCTCGATCTCTGGCGTAGGGGCACGACATGTCGTGCCCCTTCTCGCCCAGACCTCAGCTTCCTCATATATCCGAATCCCGTTGGGTGCCACTTTTCGAATTTCGTTTTTCGTCCCGAGACTTCGGGATTAGGTTTTACCGTCCCGCTCCCGCCGGCATCTCCATCGGCTCGTCGTAGCTACCGCCGTAGATGTTCGGCACCTTGGAGCCCATGGGACGCAGGTAGGTCGCGAGCTGCCCGCGGTGGTGAATGCAATGATTATTGGTAAAAGTAAGGTAAACCACCGTGGGGAAGTTGAATGCCCCGAATGCGGCCAGTGGCTCGGCCAGCTTCGCCGCGGGCATCGCCTTTATTTTCTTAAGCGCCGCCGGAAATTCTCTCTCGTAGTAGGCCACGATTTCCGCCACGCTGTTGAAATTCACAGCCGGCTCCGGCGTCAGGTCGCCCTTGAGGATGCCGTTCAGAAACCACACATCGGAACTGGCGATGTGTCCGGCCAGCTCGAAAGCGGTTCGCGCGTTCGGGTCCGGGCGATAGCCTTTCTTTGCTTCCGGCACTGCGGCCAGCACTTTCCGCGTGATGTCATATTCATTTTCCAGGCCCCGGATAAAAAGCTGAGCTGCAAATTGCGCTTGTTCGGGTGTCATGCGAAGGTTCTCCTTTTCTCTTTGAGTTCGTTGTCGGTCCTGCGTATCTGCCTCGGCTGGGGCGCCGCGTGCAGGGGTATCGTGCGGGAGCCGCGATTCTACCACTTCCTCATTCAGCCGCACACAAACGCCACAAACTCCTCAAGCATCTTCCTCGCCGCGCCCGAATCAATCGAATCCGCTGCCTGCTCGGCGCCTGTCCCGAAATTCGCGGCACGTCCCGCCGCCACCAGCGCCGCCGCCGCATTCGCCACCACAATGTCGCGCCGCGCCCCCGGCTCTCCCGCCAGCACCGCGCGAATCATCGCCGCGTTCTCCGCTGCGTCGCCTCCCGCAATCGCTTCGAGCGGCGCCCGTTTCACTCCGAAATCTTCCGGTGTCACTCGGTACGTACGAACTGATGTGCCGCGCACGTCCGCCACATGCGTCTCGCCCGAGATCGAAATCTCGTCGAGGCCCTCCGCCCCGTGCACCACAAACGCGCGCTCCACTCCCAGCTCCGCCAGCGCCCCGGCCACCAGTCCCGTCGCGCGCGCGTTGAACACCCCGGCAATCTGCGCCCGCGCTCCCGCCGGATTCGTCAGCGGCCCCAGCAGATTGAACGCCGTATGCACCTTCAGCTCGCGCCGCGCCCGCATCGCGTGTTTCATCGCGGAGTGTGCAGCCTGCGCATAGAAAAATCCGATTCCGATTCGTTCCACCGCCTCGCCCATCCGCTCGAGTGCTACGTCCAGCCGCACCCCCAGCGCTTCCAGCACGTCTGCCGACCCCGCCCGCGAGCTGATCGAACGGTTGCCGTGTTTCGCCACGCGTACTCCCGCTCCCGCCACAACAAAAGCCGCGCACGTCGAAATATTGAACGTCCCCTTCGCGTCTCCGCCCGTCCCGCACGTATCCACCAGCCCGTCTCTCGGCGCCGCGCGTCCCGCCGCAAACACCGGAGCAGCATGCCGCCGCATCGCCGTCGCTAGCCCCACCAGCTCCTCGACGGTTTCGCCTTTCTCCCGCAACGCGCTCAATAGTCCCTTGATCTCCTCATCCGTCGCCCGCCCGCACAGAATTTCCTCCATCGCCGCATCCGCTTCGCTGCGCGATAAATCTTCCCTGCGCGTTACGATTTCCAGGGCTTTGAGGATCACGGGAGTCGTGTAGTAGGCTACTTTGAAAATTCTAACCGCCATCGCCGGAGCGCGACGAGAGACCAGATGGCTTCGACGAGACCGAACGGCCAAGCCCCCTGAAGGAAGCCGTAGACAGACCCCAGCATGCAAGACGCGGCGAATGCCAAGATGAACCATGGACTACGCTTCTCAAGAGCATAGAACACCAGCATTGCCGTGACCACTGAAAGACCAAAAATGGTTAGTTTGTCCATTCAGTTGTGCCGCTCAAAGTAGCCCGCTACCGGGAGTCGTGTGGCCTTGCCGCTTTCGCGAGTTTGCATGTAGACTGACCGGGCTTCGGGAATCCGCAATTCTAGCATCCAGGGAAGCGCAATGAAGATTCACGAATATCAGGCCAAAGCCATCCTCGGCCGCTATGGCGTTCCCACGCCGCAGGGCGAAGTGGCGTTCACAAAAGAAGAAGCTCGTGCCGTCGCCGACAGGCTGCGCCGTCCCGTCATGGTCGTCAAAGCTCAGATTCACGCCGGCGGCCGCGGCAAGGGTGGCGGCGTCAAACTCGCCCGTTCCGTGGACGAAGTTGCCGAGCTCGCTGGGCAAATCCTTGGCATGAAGCTCGTCACCCACCAGACCGGCCCCGAAGGCCGCATCGTCAAGCGCCTGCTCATCGAAGAAGGTCTCGACATCAAGCGCGAGCTCTATCTCAGCGTGCTGCTCGACCGCTCCGCC
>JASHSV010000280.1 GCA_030038535.1 Candidatus Acidiferrales bacterium | reverse complement strand
CTTTCCCAACCCTCCCGCTTTGGCTCTTCACCAGTCACTAGCCACCAGTCACTAGCCACTGCATTTGCTAAGTCCTTTAGATTTCACAGTTACATCACTCATGGGGGGGTGGGGGGGCAACCAATCCGCGTTCGAGAGGACTTGTCGACCGCCGCCCCGCTCGCCTTGACTTGCCCCAAACAGCCTCGCTATCGTGGGATTTCCATGGCAAAGCAGTCCAGACTAGGCGCAGCAGTCGCGCTGGGGCAGGTCGCTCCTTCGCCTGTGCCGGTTCCTGAGCTCGAGCGTTACTACCAAACGCTTTCCGCCGCCCTGGGTCCGCAACATTGGTGGCCCGCGCGCACGCCGTTTGAAGTCATCATCGGCGCCATCCTCACGCAGAACACGGCGTGGTCCAACGTCGAGCGCGCCATCAGCAATCTCCGCCGGGAAGGTCTGCTGTCTCCCTTGGCTCTCGAACGCGTCGATCGGCGGCGCCTCGAACGTCTGATCCGTTCTTCCGGCTACTTCCGGCAGAAGGCCCGGAAGTTGAAGGAGTTCGTGCGTTTCCTGCGGCGCGATTTTTGCGGCTCGCTGACGCGCATGTTTCGCACGCCCACCGAGGAGCTGCGCGCACGTCTTCTCGCCGTCCACGGCATCGGGCGCGAGACCGCGGACTCGATCCTTCTCTATGCCGGGGGCCACCGCGTCTTTGTCGTGGACGCATACACGCATCGCATCCTCGCACGCCACGGCCTGGCAAGCGACAAAGCGAACTACGAGGAGCTTCGTGCTTCGTTCGAAGCCAGCCTCCCCCGGGACGCAGCCACCTACAACGAATTCCACGGCCTCATCGTAAACGTCGGCAAGAACTGGTGTCGCACGCGCGAGCCGCGCTGCCACGAATGTCCTCTTCAGCCTTTTCTGCCGGAGACGGGGCCTGTCCATCTGGCGGGAGGTCGCGCATGAACGCGACCGCCACGCCGCCCCGCAGCCCCGTGCGCAGGCGCCGCGTCCGTAAACTCCCGCTGATCGCCGCGGGCGTAATCCTTTCGATTCTCTTGACCGTCATTCTCACTCTCGGCTCCTTTCGCATGCCGTTCGAGCCGGAGAGCCCGACCGCGCTCCTGATCCTGTTTTCCGTCTCCATGTTCGTGGTGGTGGCCTTCCTGGTCTTCAGCTTCGTCCTGCTGCGCAATCTCTTCCGGTTGTGGACCGACCGCCGTTCGGGGCAAATGGGGTCCCGATTCCGCACCAAGATGGTGTTTGGCGCCATGGGCATTTCCCTGCTCCCCGTCGTTCTGCTGTTCGTGGTCAGCTATGCGCTGCTCAACCGCACCCTCACCAAGTGGTTTCCGCACGCCCTGGAGGTGGCCACCGACGAAAGCGTGCGCCTGCTGAACGACATGAGCGAAGCCGGGGCCGCGCGCCGCGCGCAGCTTGCCGCCGCGCTCGCCCCCCTGTACTCCAAGGGCCAGCCTCTGAAACTGGGCCCCGGCTACGACGGCATCTGGCGGCTTAGCTCCGGGGGCAGCGTCACCGATTCGCTCTTCCGCGATACGCCCGGACTCGTGCTCGAGCCGCCGCATTGGGTGCGCACCATGCCTTCGGGTTCGGAGGCCTGGCAATCCGGCCGCACCACCTATCTCGCCGCGCGCGCCCCGCTGCCCTCGGGGGCCCTGGTGATTGCGCAACGCATGCCCGACAACTATCTCGCTCGGCTCGATACGATTTTCGGCCAGCGGCAGACCTATCTGGACGAAAGCCGCCAGCTCAAAGCCTTTCGCCTGCAAATGCTGCTCAGCCTTCTGCTGATCACGCTGCTCTTGCTGTTTTCCACCACCTGGGTGGCGCTTTTCCTCGAAAAACAGGTCACCGTACCCGTGCAGGCGCTCGCGGAGGCCACCCGCGAAATCTCTCAGGGCAACCTGGAGCATCGCGTGGGCGTCCGCGCGCAGGACGAGCTGGGCATCCTCGTCGATTCGTTCAACCGCATGACCGCGCAGCTCCGCGACGCCCGCGACGGCCTCGAGGAATCCAACGCGAATCTCCAGCGCGCCTTCCAGGAGATGGAGCAGCGGCGGCTGCTCATGGAAACCATTCTTGAGAACATACCCACAGGCGTGCTCTCGCTCGATTCCGCGGGAGGCGTGGAGCGCGTGAATTCCTCCGTGCTGCGCATGTTCGGCGGCGCCGCACCCGCCGGCGGTCCACGCCCGCTCGAATCCGTCCTCGGCGTCGAGGCAGCGCGGCATGTTGAACGGCTCATGCGCCGCTCATTGCGCATGGGCGCGGTCTCGCAAGAATTGGAAATCCCCGTGCCGGGCCGCCCGCCCCGCCGCGCCGCTGTCACCGTGAGCTCGCTCGGGCCTCGCCGCGCCAATCCCGGCTACGTCGTGGTGATTGACGATCTTTCCGACTTGCTGCACGCGCAGAAGGCCGCTGCATGGCAGGAAGTTGCCCAGCGCATCGCCCACGAAATCAAGAACCCGCTCACGCCCATCCAGCTTTCTGCGCAGCGCTTAGAACGATTCCTCGACCGCCGGGCAAAGGGCGCTCCCGCGGGCTCCGAATCCGCACGCGAACTTGAATCGATCGTGGCCGAGTGCGCCGGGCTCATCCAGCGGGAAGTGGCCACGCTTGGCAATCTGGTGGACGCTTTTTCGCGACTGGCCCGGTTCCCCGAAGCCCAACTCGCTCCGGCTAACCTCAATCGCATCACCTCCACTGCGCTCGAACTCTTCGCCGGCCGCTTGGACGGCGTTGCCGTGCGCACTGATTTCTCACCGAGTCTTCCGCCGATTCGCGCTGATGCCGAGCTGTTGCGCCGCGTAATCGTCAATCTGATTGACAACGCCGCGGAGGCCATGGAAGGCTCCGCCACGCGAGAGCTGACCCTGACTACGCGCCTGGGCGTCAATGGGGAAACGCTCGAGCTCATGGTCGCGGACTCCGGCCACGGCGTGGCCCCGCAGGACAAGGACAGGCTTTTCCTTCCGCATTTCTCGACGCGACAGCGTGGCACCGGGCTGGGCCTGGCCATCGCCGAGCGCATCGTCGCGGAGCATCACGGTGCCATCCGCGTGGAGGATAATCAGCCGCAGGGTGCGCGCTTCATCATCCGTCTTCCCGCCGCCGATGTGCCTGCAACCGCCGTTCCCACAGCATCGAACGGCAGCGTGGCGGCTGCCTCTGCGCCCGCGGGCGGACAGTCCCTACCGACCTCTGCGGCCGAACTCCAGGAGTAATGCCCGTGCCCCGCTGCGTGCTTATTGTTGACGACGAGGAGGGCATCCGCCAGTCGCTTACCGCTATCCTGCGTGAAGAAGGCTATGCGACCGACGCGGTGCGGAGCGGGGAAGAGTGCCTGGAAGCCGCGAAACGCCGCGCCTACGATCTGGTTCTGCTCGACATCTGGCTAGACGGGATGGACGGCCTCGAAACGCTGCGGAAGCTGAGCGGATTGGCACGCCCTCCGGTCGTCGTGGTCATCTCGGGCCACGGCACCATCGAAACCGCGGTGCGCGCCACCAAACTGGGCGCCTTCGATTTCATCGAAAAGCCTCTGGCGCTGGAAAAAATGCTGGTGGCCGTGCGCAACGCCATGGCCCAGGCCCGCTTGCAAGAGGAAAACCGCCTGCTTCGGGCCGAGCTCAATCGCAGCCAGACCCTGCTCGGCGAAAGCGTGCCGATGAAGGCGCTGCGCCAGTTGATTGGGCTCACGGCGCCCACGGGCGGCCGCGTGCTGATTTACGGTGAGAGCGGAGCGGGGAAAGAGCTCGTCGCGCGCACGCTACACGCTCAGAGCCTTCGCGCCCACATGCCATTCGTGGAGGTCAACTGCGCCGCGATTCCGGAAGAGCTGATTGAATCCGAACTATTTGGCCACGTGAAAGGCAGCTTCACGGGCGCCAACGAAGACAAGACCGGGAAGTTCCAGCAGGCCGACGGCGGCACCCTCTTCCTCGACGAAGTCGGCGACATGAGCATGAAGACGCAGGCCAAGGTGCTCCGCGTGCTCGAGGAACAGCGCTTCGAACCCATCGGATCCCGGAAGCCTGTGACCGTGGACGTGCGGGTTGTCGCCGCGACAAACAAGAAGCTCGAGGACGAAATCGCCCGGGGATTTTTTCGTGAGGATCTCTTCTACCGGCTCAATGTGGTACCTGTGGTCATCCCGCCGCTGCGCGAACGGACGGAAGATATTCCCATCTTCGCGCGGCACTTTTTGGAGGAATTCTGCGCCGCCTATGGACGCAAGGCGCGAGAGCTTTCTGCGGGCGCCATCGAAGTGATGCTGCAGTATCCCTGGCCAGGCAACGTGCGCGAGCTTCGCAACGTCATCGAACGCCTCGTCATCATGTCTCCCGATGAGCGCATCGAAGCTCACCACCTGCCGCCAGAGCTGTTTCGCGGGCTGGGATTGCGCAACGGCGCGCAAGCCGCAGCCACGCTTGCAGAGGCACGCCACGCGTATGAACGCGAGATGATTCTCCGCAAACTCGAGGAGAACCACTGGAATATGACTCGCACGGCTGCTTCGCTCGGCCTCGAACGCAGCCACCTCTACCGGAAGATGAAATCGCTCGGAATTTCGCCTGAAGAGAACTAGCGCGCATCGGCAGGAGTTTTGGGTCAGTGCACAATTCGGCGCCTGCGTGTCGCTAAAAACATGGGCGCAGGGTTTCTCACGCCGCGCCGCCGTTCTCAGCGTGCGCGTCCTCGTCATCCCCCTGCGAGGACGTCGCTTCCATCTCCCGTCGCCAATCAAGCTGGCGCACAATGGCCGCTTGATCGCGCCAATCCAGACGCACTTTCACAAAGAGATCGAGGAAGATTTTTCGACCGAACATCCGTTCGAGCTCGGTGCGCGCTTCGGTGCCGATGGCTTTTAGTGTCGCGCCCGCACGGCCGATTACGATTCCCTTCTGCCCGTCCCTGTCCACGTATATCGTGGCGTGGATTCGCGTGATGGGGTCGCCCTCTTCGAATCTGTCGAGCAGGACAGCCACGGCCTGTGGCAATTCCTGGCGCGTGTGCGCCAGCACCTTTTCGCGAACGATCTCCGCAGCGAGAAACCGCTCCGGTTGGTCCGTGTATTGGTCCTCCGGATAGTAGGGTGGTCCTTCCGGCAGGTAATTTTCCAAGGTACGCAGCAGAAGCTCCACGCCATCTCCGGTCAGCGCCGAGATGGGAATAATCTCGGCAAACTCGAGCCGCTTCCTGTAGTCGTCAATGAGCGGCAAAAGCGCGTCTTTCCGCAGCCGGTCGATCTTGTTAAGCAGCAGAATCCGCGGCCCGCGGAACTGCCCGGCGCGGTCGAGCGCGCGCTGGTCTCCGGTGGAGAATTTCCGCGTGGCATCAACTATCAGAAGCAGTGCATGGATGCCGTCGAGCGCCTGCTCGATTTCCTCGAGCATCTGTCGTCCGAGCAGCGAATCGGGCTTGTGTAGGCCCGGAGTGTCGCTGATTACAATCTGCGCTTCCGGCCGGGTCACGATGCCGAGGATGCGGTTGCGCGTCGTCTGCGGGTGCGACGAGACAATAGCCACCTTTTCGCCCACCAGTGCGTTGAGGAGGGTCGATTTGCCTGCATTGGCCTGACCCAGAATGGCCGCGAAACCGGACTTGAATCCCATGACGCGATGATAGCGCGATGGGCTGCCAACGGGAGTGCAAGCTCCCGTATGGACAGCCGGGATTTGTGCCCCGTCTTGGCAGCGGGATCAACCTGTGTTGATTAGCGTAAGTGCCGACAGTGATGAAAACAAATGGCGAGAGTTTGTAGCTCAAAAGAAAATGGAAACGCGACAATACTGGGACAGCCTGGGTGAGATACGCTGGCTCTTCCAGGTGAACTCCTCTCCGACCCGCTTGGTGATTCTCCGCGATGGGAGCATTTGCCAGCGCTTGGTAGGCCTGAATCCAAGGGACTCTGCCGTCCATGGTCTCAAGGAATCATTGCCTTCTCTCTTCCCCGCAAAATCTGGGTAGTAACCCCTTGTCGAGCAAACTCCCCGGCGAAATGGACGGTTTTTTTGAACGCTAAGGTAATGAAATGGGGCAAGCTCAGAAGGTGGTCATTTGGCGCTGCGAGTGGCACGCGCAGCCCGCTCACGGGGAGGAGTCTTCTGCGCCACATGCTGGTCCGGGTCGGAGTCCGCCGAAAGCGGGTGAATTTGCTGTGGTTCGGTTAAGGCCGCCAGGGCACGCGCGCGCAGCCTGAGCACTTTTCGCTGATTGGCTTCGATTACCTCGAAACGGGCCTGCGGGGTGACCACAGCCTCGCCCGGAAGAGGCACATGTCCGGCGAGCTCGTTGAGCAGTCCTGCCGCGGTCGTCGCGCTTGCACCCGGTTCGCGTTCGATGTTCGTGCCCAGCAATTCCTCAAGGCGCTCCACGGAAAGGCTGCCGCGCACGACGAGGCTTCCATCCGGCTCGCGAATCACTTCAGGAATCGCCTTGCGGTTCTCGTCCTCGATTTCGCCGACAATTTCCTCCACCAGATCTTCGGCGGTCACGAGGCCGGCAACATTGCCGTATTCATCGATGGCAATGGCCATCTGCTGCTTCCGTTGTTGCAGTTCGCGCAAGAGCTCCGAGCCGTGCTTCGACTCCGGGACAAAAATCACCGGTCGGGCCAGTTCTCGCGCGTGGCGGGAGGCCAGTTCGCCTTCCGGAATGCCCAACAGGTCATGGACGTTGGCAATGCCCACGATTTCGTCGAGCGAGTTCTCATACACGGGCACGCGCGAGTACTTTGAGTCGACCAGCAACTGCCGCAATTGCGCCAGCGTGGCCGACGCAGGGATGGCGACGACGTCCGGACGCGGAGTCATCACCTCGCGCACGCGCTTGTCGCCGAATTCCACAACCTGCTCGATCAGTTCCGCATCGTGCGGCTCGAGAATTCCCTGGCTCTCTCCCGCTTCCACGAGCGCTTCGATGCTTTCCTGGGCCGCTTCTTGCGGATTCGGTTTTTCGTCGTGCAGGTGGGCCACCGAAACTCCGGCCTCGAGCAGCGTGCGCACCGGCCACACCACGAAGGAGAGCAATCGCAGCAGCGGAACCAGGGGACCCACCCAGCGCACTGTGCTGTGTGTGAGCAGCAGATAAGGGATCAGGTGCATAAAAAAGAAAACCTCGCACACCGGCAGCACCATTTCCTGCAGTACCGTCTCCAGGAGGGTGTCTGCGGTCCGCGCGGCGGCTAGTATGGTGAGCGCCGTGACGACCACGAGCAGCAGGTGGGACAGCAGGCGAAAGGTCAGGGCGGCCGCCTGGCGCTCAAGCTTCAACCGCGGCTCGATCTCCACTTCGAAGATGTCGAGGTTGTCGCGCAGGCTGCCGGTGGTCACGCGGCTCAGTTGCAGATACACGCGGTCGATGTAAGAAACCACCGTCAGCACCGCGCACAGAATCAAAACGCCGGGAATGATGAATGCCAGGTACATATTCAGGCGATCCCCAGCCTGCGCCGCAGAAGTTGCTCGCGCCGCTCCATCTGTCCCTGGTCCGTCTCGTGGTCGAAGCCCGCCAGGTGCAAGACGCCGTGCAGGATCAGAACGCGCAGTTCCTCATGCAAATCGCGCCCGAGCGTGCGCGCATTCCGGCGGGCCGCCGTCGGAGAGATCGCGATGTCCCCGCGATGGAACGCCCAGCCGGCCCCATCCCGCGAGGAGTGCTCCCCGGCCGCATCGCTCGCACCATCGGCCGGAAACGACAGCACGTCGGTGGGCCCCGCTTTGCCCCGATACTGACGATTCAGCCGGGTAATTTCCGCGTCGCCCACCAGACATACCGTCACGCCCGCTGTGCGCGGCAGCACCATATCACAGGCACGGGTGAGGAATGCCGAAAGCGGACCGGTGCGCACGGCTACAGCGCGCTGGCGATTGATCAACACTCGCTCGCCGCGCCGCCGGGCGCGCTTACTTCGTGGGCGGTCTGCGGTCATTTTCGCGAGGTGCCGCTGAACCCGGCGACCGGCCGGAGGTTCCCGAGGCTCCCTCAAACGTCTCGTAGGCCTTGATGATTTGCTGCACCAGATTATGGCGCACCACGTCGCGCTCGTTGAAGTGCACAAAGGCAATCTCGGGAATTTTGCCGCAAACATCCATGGCTTCCACCAGGCCGGAGCGGCGCTCCGCGGGGAGGTCGATCTGTGTAATGTCGCCGGTGATCACCGCCTTGGAATTGAAGCCCAGGCGAGTGAGAAACATCTTCATCTGCTCGCTGGTGGTGTTTTGCGCTTCGTCGAGAATCACGAACGAATCGTTGAGCGTGCGGCCGCGCATGAACGCCAAAGGGGCCACCTCGATAATTCCCTTTTCGAGGTACCGCTCGAGTTTATCCGCATCCAGCATGTCGTAGAGCGCGTCGTAGAGCGGGCGCATGTAGGGATCGATCTTCTGCTGGAGCGTTCCAGGCAGAAATCCTAGTCGCTCGCCGGCCTCTACCGCCGGGCGGGCCAGAATGATGCGCGACACTTCCTTGGTCAGCAGCCCGGAAACGGCCATGGCCACGGCCAGATACGTTTTACCCGTTCCCCCCGGGCCGATCGCAAAAGCCATGTCGAACTTCTCGATGCATTCCATGTAGCGGCGCTGGTTTGGCGTTTTTGCGGTGACGCTCTTTTTCCCAAAAACACGATGCCGCTGCGGGCGCGCCGCCTCGCGCAACGAGAGCTGCGGCTCTGCCGCCGCCGCGCGCAGCAGGGATTTCACCTCCGCACTCGAAAACACGCGTCCCTCGCCCACCAGGGCGCTGTAGTCCTGGACCAGTCGCGCCGCGCGGTCCACGGAATCGTCCTCACCTTCCAGGACCAGGGTGCTATCCTCCAGATGCGTGACTACACGGAAGGTGTTTTCGAGCAGGCGCAGGTTTTCGTCGAGCGCTCCGAAGAGCTGTTCAATCCCCCCGGCCAGTGGAATCGAGCGTTTCATCGTTGGAGCAACAATGCGGGCAAACGCCGGGTGAAGAGGGCGCGCGGGAAACCGTCGGACGTGCCAAGCATGGAAGAATCCAGCCTAGCCCACCCCGCCGCCAGAATCAAGAATGCGCTGGAGGGCGTCGGGAATTTCGAAAACGGCGCGGTTCTGAAGCCCCGCGAGGCGCTGGCGCCGACCGGCGAGCTGCTGCGGGTCGATTAGCTCGCCGGTCGCGCGGACGGCCTCGCGCCAATTCCGGACGGTCAGCCCGTATTTGTTTTCGAGGACCCACTGGGCGTTGTAGCGCTCCTGCGGCAGCGTGCGCGCGTTGCGCTCCACAATCACCGGCAGTTGCATTGCCAGCGCCTCCGAGATGCTGCCCGGCCCGGGTTTGCCCAAGAAGAAATCGGAGAGCCGCATGTAGTAAGGCACCTCGCGGGTGAATCCCTCCACGAATCGCGGCCGGCGCAGAGCGCGGCCGCGCAGGCGCTCCGCCAGACGGTCATTCTTACCGCAGATAAAAATCAGCTGGATGGGCAGTTCGGACCCCTCCAGGCGCTCGGCGATCTCAAGCATGGCGCGCGCACCATAGCCGCCGAAAAGGACCAGGCCGGTAAGCAAATCTGCCGCGAGCCCCAAGCGTCTGCGCTCCTCCGCCCGGTCGATGGTTACGGGCGTGTAAAATCGAGGGTTCAAAATCATCCCGGAGGTGCGATAGATGCGCGTGAGACTGTGCCCGGCCTCGCGTGCCTGCTCGACCGCGCGTTCCGTACCACAGATCAAAAATTGCTCCTGGTGCTCGATCCAGAAGTGCGGGGGATAGTCCGCTAAGTCGGTGAGCAACGTCACGAAAGGCCTGCCTGGGAACGCCTTGCGGAAACTCTCGCCCAGCGCCCGATTAAAGTGCGGAATGAAGGAAACCACCATATCGGGTGGGTAGGCCCGCCAGTGGTCCGCAAGCCGCCGCACCAGCAACGGGTGGTAGAGCTTGATGGTAGCCTGCAGCACCCGCATGAGTTGAGTGCTGCCCAAGGTCCAGCCGCGCCGCAGCATCAGGTTGTAAACATCCTGCATGCGCACGCGCGTCAGGCTGCGCACAAAATCGAGAGCGTCCAGTTGTTCTTGAAGGTTGAAGAGGTGCACGTCCCAGCCGCGGTCCTGGGAGTCGATCACTGATTTGAGCGCTGAAGCGGCGCTGCGATGCCCTCCGCCAGCGTCGAAAAAGACGAATTCAATCCTGCGCATCTGGAAGAAAATTCTCTCACAGGGGGTGAAATCGCGACTCATTACAATCCTGTGAACACCGTGTGCTACGGTGTTGAAAGAGTTATCGTTAGCCGCTTTTTTTTCCACAGTCATGGGCCCGTAACACGAAATTCCTAGGCTGGATACATGCGATGCGACCTTCACGTGCACTCCATACATTCCGGGATGTGCGAGGTGCCGGGACTCCGCCGGGTGTGCCGGGAGAGCTACAGCGCCCCGAACGACGTTTACGCCTCACTGCGCCGCCGGGGCATGGACCTGGTGACGCTGACCGACCATGATTCGATCGAGGGTGCCGAATCGCTTCGCCGATTCGGGCGATTTTTCATGAGCGAAGAGGTCACCTGCCGAATGCCGAGCGGCACGCAGGCACATGTAGGCGTGTACGACATCTCGGAGCGCCAGCACATCGAAATTCAGCGCCGTCGCAACGACCTGCCAGCCCTGCTGGCTTACTTGGGCGAACAACGGCTGTTCTTCAGCGTCAATCACCTGTTTTCCGGACTCACGGGCAGGCGCACGGATGAGGACTTCGACTGGTTCGAGTCCATGTTTCCCGCTTACGAAACGCGCAATGGCCACATGATGCCCGGGCACAACCGCTCGGCTGAGGAAGCAGCGCGGCGGCTGGGCAAAGTGGCCGTAGGGGGCAGCGATTCGCATGCACTGGCGTCCGCCGGAAGCGCGTACACCGAAGTGCCGGGAGCGCGTACGAAAGCGGAATTCCTGCGCGGCCTGCGGGCCGGGCGCGGAATCGTGGGCGGCGAGCACGGCGGCTACGCCAAGCTCACTCGCGATGTTTTCGACATTGCTGGGTCCATGATGCGACACAACTCCTGGACCGCGCTGCTTCTCCCGCTCGCCCCGGCGATTCCCCTCTATACGCTGGCCGTGATGCTGCACGAATACGGGTTCGCACGGCGCTGGAGCGTGCTGGCAGGCCGGCGCGAGCGCGGCCGGCCGCGGCCCGCACGCGTACGCGAGCCCAAGCCACGATTCCGCTTTGTGGAGGCGCTGGCGTGGCGATAGCACACGCGCTGCTTCATTACATCGGAACGCGCGACGCGCGACTGATGCGCCGCGTGCAGCGCTGGCGCGCACCCCGTTGGGTGCGCCTCGCCTCCATCTGGTCCACCCGGCTGGGCGACGGCTGGTTGTGGTACTCGATCGCCGGTCTGATTCTGGCCATTGGCGGCGAGCAGCGCTACCGCGCGCTGGCCACGGCGAGCTTCGCGGCGCTCGCCGGGATCGTGCACTTCAAGTGCGTGAAGCACATCTGCCGCCGCGCTCGTCCCTGCGAGCAGGAGCCCCATTGCTGGGCCACGATGCTGCCGCCGGATCAGTTTTCCTTCCCTTCAGGGCACACGATTACGGCTTTCGCCATCGCCGTCTCGCTTGGCCATCTCTACCCGCATGCCGAGCCCAGCCTGTTTCTTGCGGCTTTCTGCATCGGCATCTCACGCGTGCTGCTGGGCATGCATTATCTGAGCGACGTCGCGGCTGGGGCTCTCTTCGGCGCCGCGATCGGCTTCGGGTCATTCCACCTGTTTGCCCTGTTCTAGCGAAAAAACCGCTGGCCGCAGCGTCTGTGGAGCAAGCGGGATATCCTTCGACGTCGATCCCGGGGGTTGGATTTACAAAGATCGCAGCGTACAAATGGAAACCCAGTTCCAAAGGCTTGCCACGAGGCTGTTCGCCAGCGCCGTGCAGCTCGTCCGGAACTCAATTGCCCGGTGTCACCACGCCGCTGACGATTCCACCTAAGTGAGCCGTGAACGCGACGATCATAACGGCCAGGATCGCAACTGCGAAATAGCCAGCCGGCAGGGTGGCGTCATCCCGGTCGCGCCTGTTCGCACGATACCAAGCCAGAGCGCAGCAAAGCACTGTTACGAGCAAGGCGCCGCACAGGTGGAGCAGGAGCGCGCCCTTGAGCCGGGCCCCTTCGAGCTGCCAACGCCAGGCCAGCAAACCTGTGGCCGCCGCGATTGGCGAGGAAACGGCCGCAGCATAGAGATCAAGTTTTCCAACCAGCGCCTGTTGGGTCCGTCCGCTCCATCGAGCCCAAATGTCGAACACGACACTCGAGATCAACAGGGCTATCGGGAAATGCACCAGGACGATGTGCTGGGCATGGCGGGCGAGCAGAATGCTCCTGGGATCGAAGTATTTCATCGCTCGTGCGTCCGGAGCCGCGCTTACTGGACCACGACTTTCCCGGTCATTTTCGGGTGGATGGTGCAGTAATACTCAAATGTCCCGGCCTTCTGAAAGGTGTATTCCCACTTCTCGTCGGTATCGAGTGTGGGGGATTTGAACTCTTTG
>JASHSV010000023.1 GCA_030038535.1 Candidatus Acidiferrales bacterium | reverse complement strand
TTGGCGCAGTGGCGGACACCAAGGTTTCTTGTTAGATTCGAGTGAACGGCTCCGGGGTCGGCTAACTGGTAGGCCTCGGGACTTTGGATCCCGCTATCTTGGTTCGAGTCCAAGCCCCGGAGCCAAACCTTCCGCTTTCCCGCCTGAATCAAACAAAGAGAGCGCAGTGCTTCCTGCGTGAGGACAAACGCGCGGCGCCGTCAGGAAGGAATTTGCACTCGGCGGTTGTCGTGCGGATTCCGGAAAAAGCGGGCCAGCTAGTCCGCGCCTGAATTCGACTTGGGGCGCAAAGAATAGCAAATCTCATCGCGGCCAGCGTCGCAGGATGCGCGAATGACCAGGCAGGCGCCGCTGGGCCCAAACTTGGGGAGGGGGAAGCCGATTTCGGCTCGACCTTCCGCGTCCGTGGTGGTTTTGAAGACGAAGGGCCGGGGAGAGCCCTCGAAGCTGACTTCGACCACGGCGTCGGGAATGGGCCGTTGCGAATCACGAGACTTCACTTCGACGAGCAGCCTGGCGGATCCCGCGGTCAACCAGGAAGCCGGATTGGTCAGCAGGACTCTGATGGGAGGGGTGCTGGGGGGCGAGGCAACCAGAGCCAGAGCCGCCCGCGCAGCCGCAGCGATTGCCGCGCCTCCCACGGTGGTGCGGCCGGTGCGTAGTTCCTGCTGCGGAGCCGCATCAACAGGGATTTCGGCAGTGCGCAGCCCTTCGAGAACAGCGCGGTGTTGCTGCTCGAGCATGTGCCGGACGGTAGATTCGTCGAAGCCGGGCTCTTTTGCGCGGTCTTCGTGGCTGGTCTTACGGCGATAAACAACGCGGCCGGTGGAGTAAACAATTGTGTCTACAACAAAGGCGCGCGGCCTGCGGTCCTCCGTCTGGACGTGAAGGACAAGGTCGCCGAGCTTCAAGTCGCTATTGAATCCGAGCGGCACGTAAGCCTGATCGTCGCGGAGACCGGTCAGACGGGAAGGACCGCGCCACCGGCAGCCTCGGGGCCCAAACCCGAGGGCGCGGAGTTGATTGACCGGACTGCACTCGCATCGCTATTATACCAGCGCCACCATGTCCCCCGGCTACCTCGGAAACTACGCGCCGTTGCTAATCCATATCCTGGCGGCGATGGCGCTGGCGGGCGTGCTTCTGTCGCTTTCGGCGCTGGTGGGGCCGCACCGGCCGTCGCGAGAAAAGGCGCAGGCGTACGAATGCGGGATGCGGCCGACGGGGGACGCGCGGCACCCCTTCGACGTCAAGTTCTATCTGGTGGCAATCCTGTTTATCTTGTTCGACGTGGAAGCAATCTTCTTCTACCCATGGGCCTACGTGTACCGGAATCTGCCGCGGCTGTTCGGTTTTTACGAGATGTTGCTGTACATCGGAATCCTGCTGGTGGGGTACATCTACCTGCTGAAGAAGGGCGCGCTCGACTGGAACAAGTAAGCCGCAGTGCCGGCCGATCAGGCGGAAGAGGCATGACGTATGGCGGAAGCCGTGGAGACCCAGGTGCATCCGGTGGCAGCGAGGCTGGCTGCCTGGGACGCGGGCGCGGTTTCGGGGACGGAGATCTTCCGGGGTGAACTGACGGTAACGGTTGCGCGCGAGCAATTGCCGCGAGTGGCGGGCTTCCTGAGGCACGATCCCGAGCTGGAATTCGATTTTCTGAGCGATTTGACGGCCACGGACCATTTCCCTGAAGAGCCGCGCTATGCGGTGGTGTATCACATGGTTTCCATGCGGCACCGGCACACGCTGCGGCTGCGAACGTGGACACCGGGGATGAACCCTACGGTGGCGAGTGTGACGAGCATCTGGCCGACGGCAAATTGGCACGAACGGGAAGTGTTCGATTTGTTCGGGATCCGATTCGAAGGACATCCCGACCTGACGCGCATCCTGCTTCCGCAGGACTGGGAAGGACATCCGCTGCGCAAAGACTATCCGACGGAGGGTCACCGCTAATGCCGACGACCGTCGAAACCGCCGCAGGAGCTGCAGAGGCGATGGTCCTGAACATGGGGCCGCAGCACCCATCCACGCACGGGGTGTTGCGCGTGGCGCTGGAGCTGGACGGGGAAACGGTGGTGAGCGCGAAGCCGGACATCGGCTATTTGCACACGGGAATTGAAAAGTCGTGCGAGGCGAAGACGTACTCGCAGGCGATCACGCTGACGGACCGGATGGATTACCTGTGCCCGCTCTCGAACAACCTGGCGTATTGCCTGGCAGTGGAAAAGCTGTTGGGGCTGGAAGTGCCGAAGCGGGCGCAGTACGTGCGCGTGCTGCTGACGGAGCTGACGCGAATCGCGTCGCATCTGGTGTGGCTGGGCACGCATGCAATCGACCTGGGAGCCATGTCGGTTTTTTTGTATTGCTTCCGAGAGCGCGAGGACATTCTGAAGATTTTCGAGATGGTGGCAGGCCAGCGGATGATGACGAGCTACTTCCGCATCGGAGGTCTCTCGCTGGAGCCGCCGGCGGGGTGGCTGGAACGGGTAGAGGCGTTTGTGGAGGCGTTCCCGAACCACCTGGCGGAGTACGAGGCGCTGCTGACTGAAAACCGGATTTGGCGTGTGCGCACGATGGGAGTGGGCGTGATTTCGCGCGAAGACGCGGTGGCATGGGGAGTTTCCGGGCCGGTGCTGCGGGCCGCGGGAGTGGCATACGACGTGCGGAAAGCGTTCCCGTATTCGAGCTACGAAGAGTTCGACTTCCGGATAGTGACGCGGACGGAAAGCGACTGCTACGCGCGCTATCTGGTGCGGGTGGAAGAAATGAGGCAGAGCCTGTCGATCGTGAAGCAGGCGATGGCGAAGATGCCGACGGAGGGCCCCGTTCACGCCGAAGCCCC